>NZ_JBFRDK010000041.1:0-50443 GCF_052113545.1 Paenibacillus sp. TAF43_2 | reverse complement strand
GCTCTACATCGATCTAATAAAATTATTAGTACTCAGAATGAAAAAATAAAATCCTTCATAGAAAAATTATCATTCAGTGAATTTGTTGAGAAAGTGGGCATTCTGAGAAGAGTTGTAATTGAAAATGAAAATGAAAATGAAAATGAAAATGAAAATGAAAGTGGTATTCTTAGTTTTGAAGAAATAAGTTCAGAAGAAATGTTCGAGCTTTACAAACATACAAAGAAAAAATGGTTAGAGATGTAAATTGTTTTATCTATCGTATATTGTGAACCAAACCTTTATGTAGTTTAATCAAAGTGTAAATTCGTCCTTGAAAAAGATGAATAAGAACAACAAACTACTGAACAATAAGAAGATGTTAAATTTTCCATGTAAAAATTGATAAATAATTCATATTTAATATTTCTTCTAAATCACTTACCAGAATGAGCAACTGTACGATATCATCCATTAGAAACTGAGGAGCGAGCTTCTCGCCTCTCAGTTTATTTATTCTTTCTTTTACAGTGGGTAAATGAATACCAACATAAGTTGGGCGCTCCGGGCTAACTACTAATTCAGTTGAAGTGATCGACAGGCTGATAATGTGATCATCAAAATCTTCGGACATAAAGCGATGAAAAGGGAGATTAACCGGCACATAGATATAATCTTGTGACCAGTCAATACCCCCTTGTTTAAACTTGAGTATCATCCAGATTGGAACGAGTTCAGCTTCTATATAATCAAAGTAAACTGACAATTTAGCCTTCACACATCAAACTCAACTTTCTTAACTTGACCTTGTATACGTACTTCAAAGATCGGTAGGATACGGGGAGGGATGTCCCTGTTGGCTGCCTGAAGTACAACAGTATCCCCTTCGTAATAAACTCGTTTTAAAGTTCCCTCATCACCATTGACTATCACTACACCAATCTTTCCATGCTCGCAATGGCTTTGACTTTTAACAAGTACACGCATACCCTCATGAATGCCCTCATCAATCATGGAATCTCCTTTTACAATTAAGTAAAAGTATTCTCCGTCTTTGACTGTATCTTTTGATACTACCTCGTAGCCGATAATACGCTGCTCGGCTAATGAATCGTATCCCGCACGTATATCACCGTAAATAGGGATTTGTACCAACTCAACCGTTGGAGCTGACTTAGGAACTAGTGAGTTTTTGGTAACGTTATAATCAGATTGAGTTTCTCGGAACGTTAGAGTTTTTTCATCAATAAATTGATTATATTCTGTCCTGCCGAGTAAGAAATCTGTTGTGCAGTTAAAAATATCAGATAATTTAAGTGCAATATCCATGGGGGGAATTGCTTTACCTGTTTCGTAGTTTGCAATACTTGATCTGTCTACTCCGATTTTTTCACCTAATTGTAATTGTGTATACCCTAATCCATTTCGCATTTCTCTTATACGTTCACCGACAATATTCTTCTTCATTACGTTCATAAAATCACCTCTGGAAAAATATGTTGACGTGCAGGAAATAAACATGCTATTATTTGCATGTGCAGTAAATGCACGTTTGTATTAATATAGTCAATAGCTGTCACTTCTATTCGAAGGGAGGTAAATATATGGGCAGACGTAAAACAGATCCTCGCATTATTAAAAAACGTATCAGATTTAAGGAACTCCGCTTGGCGAAGGGTAAATCTCAGCGCGGTATTTCTCTCGATCTAAATGTAAGTGAGAGTTTTATCCGTAGTATAGAAAGCGGGCGATCAAATCCAGAAATACAATTTGCATTTAAAATAGCTTCTTACTTCGATACCACTGTTGATGATTTATTTAACGATCTAGTGGTTTAATTAAGTCTGTCTACTATGTGCATATTATGCACATAAGATTATTATAAAGCGTTAATATAATGAACGCAACAGAACATATGTTTCATTTTTTACATTAATTAGAAATTGTAACGAAGGGAGTTAACCAAAATGCAATTTGCTCAATTACTTAAGAACCGCGGTCTTACTTCTGGGCCAGTATATGTAACTCGCTTGATGAAGGGTCATGAAGCTGCTCGTATGGTTGCAGATTGTAAAGCACAGGAAACAATTCGCGCAGCTCATGCCATCGTGATATCTGAGGCGGAGCCGGTCGGTAGTGTAGCTCATGTAGTGGATAGGCTTGCTACATTTTATCATTCGGATCACGTTAAGGCGTGCCAACCTTGGATACTAGAAACACCTTTTGATGAATGGCGGGACATACAACTGGTAGGGATGGGGATCATTCTATGAAACGTGGAGAAATTTGGTGGGCAGAATTCGGAAAAGGAGAGGGAAGCGAACAATCTGGCGCTCGCCCCGTTCTCGTTATTCAAAACGATGTGGGTAACGAATTTTCACCAACAATCATCGTAGCAGCTATGACCGACTCTAAAAAGCGTTGGATGCCGACCCATATCAAAATCAGTAGAGGATGCGGGCTCGAAAAGGATTCAGTAATCATGGTAGAGCAAATCYGAACTATTAATAAGACACGATTATCAAATCGGATTACCACAGCACCTGATTACATCATGTCTCAGGTCAATCATGCCCTTGGTGTCAGTGTAGGACTCATACCTGCAAAAGCCCCATTTAAGCGATAGTCTATTTTTTTTTTGCCAAAAACGGCATTTTGAGCGGATTTAACGCTTGAGGGGAGGTGAATCATATGTCAATCGTAAACAAAATCGAGGCTGTTCTGGACAAGCTGGCTACGCTTCAGGGAGGTATTTCGGATAAGTACAACCAGACTCATCATATTCTGGAGAAGCTTTCAGACTTCGCTAAATTTGGTTTGAATGATCTAGTTAATGAGCTTGAAGAGATTCGGGACGAGGTTGAAGAGAACGAGCACAAGATTGGGCAGCTGGAAGAAAAAATCGAGGAGCTTGAAGTGGAAGAGGCTGCTCCAGTGGTGCTTATGGAAGAACCACTACCATTCTAATGAAAAAGCCCTAACAGCGATGGCCGTCGCGTTAGAGCCACAAATAAACAATTCACCGTCAGTGTACCACGGAGGTGGCAGAAAGGAAAGATTTATGAACCGGAAAACATTGGAGTACATGGAGGAACGTGCGAAAAAAGCTCGCGCAATCGTTGATAGAATTCATTCTTTAACACGCCAAGCAGAAGGTTTGGACAGTGCGACTTATATTGAAATAAAAAACGGACGTCGGAACAATGTTGTTGATATGGACAAACGGTTTACACATCCAGGTAATGAACGTCTTTTCGCACTAATCGTATCAACCACTCAGCGTTTACTTGCTGATGAAATCACCTTGCTCGAGCAAGAGCTCGCGGAATTATAGGAGGAAACAGCATGCCTAAAGTAGTCCAATTCAAACAATTAGAGCTTGTAAATTACACTGGGCTCCGCAGCCAGTCGGTCCATTACGGCAGGGTAACTAATCTATCCGGCCGCAACGGCGAAGGGAAATCATCGATCGGTGGCGCTCCGGTATGGATTCTATGGGGCAAGGATTTGCTCGGAGCTGATTACACATCAGCCAAAAACAGTCCACGGCCAAGCAATTATAAATACGATCGGGTTTTCGCTTCAATATTGCTTTCAGTTGACGGCATCGAGTACAAGTTTGCCCGAGAGATAGCCGGTAAGACAAACAGCTTCTATGTAAATGACATACCGCGGTCTGCGAAGGAATATGATGCCGCCGTTGCTTCCTTATTCTCGCAAGAGGAATTCATGGCCCTGTACTATCCAGCTTTCTTCTTCGGATTACATTGGACCAAGCAGCGCGCATTGTTGATGCAGGGTGTGACTCCACCGCTTAATAAAACAGTCTTTGAAGGCATGGACAAGTTGCAATCGGGTAAGCTGGCTGAGCTCACCAAGAAACACACCATCAATGACTTGGAGGCTAAACACAAAGAACTCAAGCCAAAGCTGGACAAGGCTCACACGGAGGCTGTTGGAGCCACAAAGAAGATGCGCGAGATGCTCGGGCGATTGCCAGAGACACAAGCGGATATTACCACTCTTGAAGCTGATGCTGCTACATTGAAGCTTGATATCGAGCGTGAAGAAAAGATTGTCTATGATGCTTCTTCTATTAATACGCATTACAACGCTTTGGAATCGCGTTGGCAACAGCTTGATAAGCAAGTTAAGGACTCGGCTGCTGCATGGCCTGCACTCAAGGAAGAGCCTATCCTAATTACTTGCCGTACATGCAAGCAACTGTTACAAGACGAAGCGGTAGATGCCGTCACAGCCGACAAAGAGAAACGGGTCGAGCAGTACCGAATCAAGCATGCGGATTTACAGGCTAAACGGAAAGAGGCGCACGAAGCGCTCAAGCAGGCTGAACGAGTCGACATCGAGGAGCAGCAAACGAAGGTTAGAGCGCTCAAGGAACAATATGAATCGCTGCTCGGCAACATCAGAGACCATAACGAGCGTGCTCGTTTGGCAGCTGAGGTTGCAACAGCTAAAGAAACCGAAGCGGCAGCACTCATTAGCCAGCGTGATACGACATTCATCCTTGATGCGATCAAGGCATTCCGCGCCAAAGAGGCGGAGCTGCAGGCTGCAGAGATTCAATCCAAGTTTACTACGCTCTCGATTCGCCTCTATAAATATGTAGCTTCTCGGAATGAATATGATCCGGATTTCAGCGTCCAGAAGGACGGCAAGGATTACACTTCCCTCTCGGCAGGCGAGAAGATCGGCGCGGGGCTGGAGCTGACAGAGGTACTGTTCAAACAATCAGGCCTCATAACTCCGGTGTTCATCGACGGTATTGGCGAATACACGGGACCCGTGGCGGCATATGACCAGGTTATTACCGGCCGGACTGTTCCAGAAATAGATTTAAAAATTGAAGTGGATGGAGTGATTGTATAAATGAGCACTAATACACAAATTCAAGTAGCGGAAGAGCTTAATCAAATCGTTCAGATCGGTGATTTTGGAGCTAACGAGCTCATGACAATGAAGGAAACGATCGGTAAGGATCTGACTATTCCGCAATTCAACCTGTTCATGTATCAGTGCAATCGCATGGGATTGGATCCAGCACTCAAGCACGCTTTCCCAATTCTCTACGGCGGGAAGCTTGATAGTCGGGTTTCGTACGAAGGCCTACTCTCACTGGCAAAGAAGTCGCCAGGTTATCAAGGGGTATTTAATCAAGTGGTTTGCGATAACGAAGTAGATTCATTTGAAGCTGAAACGGATGATGAAGGCGTTTTTGTAAAGATTAGCCACAAAGTAAAATTTCCCCGAGGAAAAGTTGTTGCTGCTTATTCTGTGGCAAAGCGCGAAGGGTACAAGCCCGTTATCATTCTCATGGATGTTACGGAAGTGCAAAAGCTTCTTAAAGGCCAGAATCAGAAGTTTTGGAAAATGGAAGACGGCTCACCGGATCCTGATATGTTCAAGAAGCATGTAGGATTCCGCTCTATCAAGGCTCAATACGACATCGCTTCAGTCGTAGAGGAGAACATGGAGGCGATGAATGCTCCAGAGGGGTATGTCTCTCCAGAACCAACGCGCAGGGATATCACGGAAGAAGCTAATGCTGCTACTGGATCGCCGAAAGAAATCACACCACCACCGCCATCAACTACCACGGAGAGCGAGACGGCACAGGTTCGGAAGAAAATTTCAGCCGCATTCAAAACACTCGGCATTATCGACAAGGATGCCCAAGGCGAGTACATGCAAGCTAATTGCACAGTAGCTGGAGATAAACCAACGCTCAAAGAGTTAAACGCCTTGCTCAAGGTTATGGAAATGGAAATCGCGGAGAAAGCTGCCGGCGACGACGATCTCGAATAGGGGGAATCAACGTGCAAATCACAAAACAACATCTTGAATTTTTGGAAGAGGCGAAAATAGCTTTTCTTGTGAATGTCAGATGGGATACGTATTTTAATGATCATTCAGGTCTAATCGCTTTAAGATTCGGGCCTGACCGAGACTGTATCAGGATATATGAACTTGGCGATGAAGTTGGGTTCTTCGCTCAAATGATCGATCAGAAATCAAAGACGCCGGATGCTACAGCTTATGAACGTTAAAGTCCTCTCAACGGGCTCTGAAAAGGGCAGTTGCATCTATATTGCTACGGAGGGAGCCAGCATCTTAGTCGATGCTGGCCCATCCAAAACGAAAATCGAGAAGTTGTTGCTTGAGCAAAACTATGATCCTACTAAAATCGATGCGATATTCGTCAGCCACGAACACGGGGATCATACCGACGGCCTTGGCTTCGCAGATAAATTTAAGATTCCGGTATATGCCAGCGAGGGGACGCTCAAGGCAATTGGTAGGCTGGACAGCGGGCGAGTGGTTAAAACGAATGGCTTCACTGGATTCGCATCTTTTAATCAGAGCTACATGAATGTCAAACCATTCAACATATCCCATGATGCGATGGAGCCATTCGGTTACACAATCCATTCCGCTGACAAAAAAGTTAGTGTTCTGATGGACACGGGTTGCGTCAACGAAGAAATGCTCACAGCAATGGAGCACAGCGACATATACGTGTTCGAATGTAATCATGATATCTCGATGCTGCATGGCAATCCAAAATATCATGATGGTCTGAAATACCGGATACTATCAGACATCGGTCATATGTCAAATGATGCTGCCGCAGAAGCTTTGTCCAAGCTGGTTAATGGTAGAGGCGAACAAATCTATTTAACCCATATGAGTCAGAACAACAACACGGCAGCGCTGGCAGAAAAGGCTGTTAAGCTAGCTTTGTTCGACAAGGGTTTCGTAAAGAACAAGCATTATAAATTGGAGGTCATCTGATTGACTATTAATGTTTTAGACGACTTGTGCGTGTTTGACTTCGAGACCTCAGGGCTCGACCCAGCGAAAGAGCGTGTCATTGAAATGGCAGCGATTCGAGTCGTGAAAGGTGTTCAGGTCTCCGAATTTCGGACATTCGTTAAGTATGACGGAAAGCTGGTGCCGAAAATCACCGAGCTGACGGGCATCACCGACGAGCACCTGGTTAACGGGATGGAGGAGAAGCAAGCCTTCCTGAACCTTCGTCGGGTGATGGGCCCGAAAACGCTGCTTGTGGCTCATAATGCAACGTTTGATCTTGCATTCCTCCATTATGCGATGTTCAGAATTAGCGAAATTACATTTGGCAATCCGTTCATCGACACCTTGACAATAGCGCGGGGCCGGACAACCTACCCGCACACGCTCACAGATATGTGTAACAAATATGAAATTAAACTTGACGGCGCTCACCGCGCTCTGGCTGATGTTGAGGGGACGCTAGCCTTACTGCAGGCGATGCATGCGGAGCGGCCGTTGGATGAATGGATCAACAAATTGAGCTACGTTGAGAAATATGGAAAGCCCGACTGGGTGCCGGCACATGCCGAACTGTCTCCTGTAGTCTGGAAAAAATAGAGGATGGTGAATTGAATGGGACGCATGAAGGAACGAGATTTTAAAATTTTGAAAGAGAGATCGAACGACGTCACTCCCTGTTTTTTCGCCAAAGAAGCGGTTCGCGGTCTCGTCGCTCACGCTGAAGCAATTGAGCTTGAGCTCAAGATAAGCAAAGAGGACGAGGAAGAGGCAGTCCGCAGATTCGGTAAAGCTGAATTGAATATCGTCCGCCTGACGGTGAATGTAGCGCAGCTTAAACGGGAGCTGGACGAATCTCGCTCCGACGAATTACTGGCAACTCAATGTGCGGACAGACTTTCTACAGAGAACGACACCTTGAAGGCACAGTTAGAAGCTAAGAAGGTCGTGCTGCCGAAGGAAGTGGCGGAGGCACTTGATCGTTATGTGAGTGACGGACACTCTCATGAGAGCAAGAGATGGGCATTATTCAATATAATCAAATGTGATTCTCACGCGCTAGACATGCCCGCGCAATTGATTCAGAGACATTTTGATTTGAATTATTTCTCACTTGCCTCGGCAATTGTCAATGGTTACACCGTCGAGGAGCCAGCCGATGTGCGGCGCAACGATATTTCCTCAATCATTAATAAGTGGTGGGTAACGGCAGCACCGATTGATGACAAACATTCTACACGTTTAGCAGATCAAATCCTTGAGTACATTGATTCTACGAATTGAACGGGTGAGGTGCAATGGCAGGCCCGCAGCTAGAAGATGGTTTCACTCAGGTAGCCAATGAAATATTCGAGCAGGCTGCACGAATCAACCTAAACGGTACACAATTCCGAATCCTGCTTATCGTCTGGCGATACACCTATGGCTTTAAACGCAAGACTCATCAATTCTCATTAACGTTTCTAGCTGAAGCGTTGGGCACTCATAAAAATCAAGTTCAGCGGGAGCTGCAAATACTAATCGAACGTAACATATTGATCGTCATTTCGGGCGGTTCTCGCCAAAGTCGAACGATTTCCTTCAATAAAGATTATGACCAATGGGATTCCAAATCTGACAACGGATTAGCGGTCAGTTTGGAACAATCAGAAAATGCTTCGAAACAACAGATTAGCGGTCAGTTTGACCCAAATCTGACCGCTACGTCGCGTACCAAGAAATATATATATTTAAATAAAAAAGATTTTAAAGATATAGCTGAAACGGAGGAAATAGAACCTATGAATGACCAGGTCAAAATCCAGTTTCATGACACCGTATTTTTAACTCAAGAAGAATACGATCGTCTAGTAAATGATTTTGGTAAAGAGAGAGTTGATCTGTACATCGAAATGGTAGATGAATGGCAAACGAATAACCCGAAGAAGCAAAAGAAGGATCATAACAAAACCATTCGCGTTTGGATAAAGAAGGATGATGCAAAGAAAAAGTCGTTATACCCTTCTAACCAGCAACAGAAGCAAGAGCAGCAAATGGATGTATTAGCACAGTTTTATGAGGAGGGCGCGGCGCTTGAAGCAGACGGAAACGGCCCAGCTATTAGCGGTCATCAAAACGGCGTACCAGAACTTCCTAGTAACTGATCAGGCTGTACGTTTATGGCATGAGTACATGAAGGAAATTTCATTTAGCTCAGCACAAAAGAATTTGCAAGAGCATATACGTTCGAATCGATTTCCTCCAACTATCGCAGACATTGTCAGGCATGATCCGAATCAATTCACCGATCATCAACGGTTAGAACTGGAGACGGAAGAGCGCTTTGCATTAATGGATGAATGGGAGCAGAAGGCAACCGACATACCAGAGCATGTTCGCAATAGAATTGAATTCGGGCAAAAGCTTCTGAAGCGCGGTGTTGTTGAATGAACGGGCAATATCAAGCTGAAGCAGCTGTTCTCGGCGCAATAATCAAGAACGGTCAGTTAATGGATGAATGCGTGCTGGCACCTGAGGAATTCATTTCAGACGAACGCCATCCTTTAATCATGGAGTATCTGCGATTCACGTTCGAGCAAGACGGGAAAATCGATTTTGTGACGATGGCGAAACGCTCGGGTAAAAAGCTTATGCGTATGGGTGGATTCGAATATTTGACCAAGTTGAGCGAATCAGTGCCGATTGTTGATAATTTCGCTCAACATATGAGAATTGTCAGAGACTCATACATCGTCAGACGAACGCAAGATGCAATGGAAGGAATATCTGCGGCCGGCAGAAACGAGGACGTAGATTCAACAAAACTTCTCGCTGACGCAAAAGCAGCTCTCGAGGAAATTTCTGATCTCCAGGTGAAGGAGAAAGACACAGGGCTCAAGCATGTTTCGAAATATATGGACGGTCATGCAGATAAGATCATTGAGCGTAAGAAAAAAAGAGGCGTAACCGGATCAAAGACAGTGAGCGTTAAGCTGGACAAAATGACAGGCGGTCATCAAAAGGGTGATCTAGATATTTACGCAGCGCGTCCCTCAATGGGAAAAACTGCACTGATCGTGAATGAAATGATCACAGCGGCGCGCGGAGGTACAGCAGTAGCGTTCTACTCTTTGGAAATGTCTGCAGAACTTATCATCGATCGTTTCTTATGTAGCCTAGCCAATATAGACAATTCAAAAATGCGTTCAGGCGATTTCGATGATTCTGACTGGGAGCGTTACAGCTTTGCAGTTGATGAATTCCTGAAACTACCGATTTACATCGATGATACATCAGGCATCACTCTTCAAAATATAAGGAAAGAGTTAAAAGAATTATTGAAATTACATTCTGACATTGCTGCCTACGTTGATTACCTACAACTCGTGCAACCTGGTCGTAATTTCAAAGAGCCTCGTGACTGTGTCGCATACGTCTCCAAAGGACTTAAGGCTACCGCTAAAACGCTTGATGTTGCAATGATTGCAATATCGGCAGTTGGCAGGGAATGTGAAAAACGAGTGGACAAGCGACCGATGATGTCCGATTTGAGAGAGTCAGGATCAATAGAGTCAGACGCTGACAATTTAATTTTCCTTTATCGAGATGATTATTATGATCCAGAATCAGAGGATAAAGGGATTGTGGAATTGATAATAGCTAAAGGTCGAAACGTTGGTGTAGGCAAGCTGAAAATGGCTTTCTTGAAACAGTACGGAAAATTCCTCGACCTAGATTATTCCGGACAAGGCCCGAAGCAAGGAGGCGACCATGTCAAAAAAGATTCCGGATCGAATCAACAACGACGAGGAGTACGAACTGATTCTGGCTCGTATCGTAAAGGGAGCTCAGGCAATTGAGGACCCTTCGTCAACAGATGAAGAACGAGAACGCTATATGGTTGGATATGACAAGTTATGCGCTCTGATTGATGATTATCGTATGAGAGGAGACTGATCATGCAATCACTATGTACTATGCCAGGTTGCAAAGATAGAGCAGATACCACTTTCGCACTTTTACCACTCTGTCAGATGCACAACGATTCTGTTCTACACGAGGCATTAGATTACTACAGCAAGCATCCGAATGCTGGTGAGAAGCACTTAAGACCTTTGTATCGTAAAATCGATTCTCTTATTCCTTGGAGCCGCAAACGGATGGGGAAATTCAAATGAAGCGCATGCCGCGAAAGCATGTCGAAGTCGATCCCTTCTTTCAAGAGATTCCTTGGGAGATTGTACTGAATGACCAAGGCAAAGTAATCGGTGAAGTGTTCCTGTTGCCAGCAAAAAAACAGAACGGAGGCAAGCAAAATGATAGAGCAAATAAAAGAAGCGTTGGAGAAGGCTACACCGGGACCGTGGAAGTATCAGAAAGGATTCTACGGAAGTAATCACTTGGTATATGAAATCGATACTGACATTCTGATATGCACAGCGAAAACTCATGCAAAAACGGAAGAGAATATGCAACTCATCGCTCAATTTCCCACCTATATCCGCTACCTCCTTGATGAACTGGAGAAGGAACGAAGAGGTAAAGAGGTAGCATTAAGCAGCCACAAGTATCTTGAGGGTGAACTGGAGAAGGCGAACAAAGAGATCGAGAAAGTAACGCTGGAACGGGATAACGAATACTGGAGAGCAGTATGGTACGAGGGACATATAGAGGACGCAAGCCGATCAGCAGACAAATGGCAGCAGCATTTTAGGGAGTTGTTGGAGGAACACAAGACCATAAAGGAAGCGCTGAAAAAGGTCGGTTATTATCTAAAACGTGAAGCTTACATTCCRGCAGAAATTTTAATAGAGAACTTTCTACCCACTCTCAACAAGGAGGCTCCTACCGATGGCTAATTCCGAATTTGCAAAACAGCTCGATTCACTCATCATGACGGATGAGCAGGTTATCGCTCAAATCGACAAGTGCATCGGTGACGGTAAGCCGATCAACATAAGCACTATGCGACGGGGGCTGGAGATCCTGTTGTACGAGAGACACATGCGGCCGCAGATAAAAGCAGGGCTGAATCCATTAAACAAGCGTCAAGCTGCAACGTTTAATTTCATTGTCGATTTCCTGAATAAAAATGGATACCCGCCTTCAGTTCGTGAAATTGGAGATGGAGTAGGACTCTTATCTAGTTCAACCGTTCACGGTCATTTAGAGCGGCTTGAGAAGAAAGGCTATATCAAACGTAATTCGGAAGGCGGCAGGCCACGCAGCTTGCAAATAACAGGTATAAGGGAGGTCGGGGCCGATGAGGTTTGTGGGGATCGATCCGGCGACTAATACAGGATTTGTTGCTCTTGATTCATGCGGAATGCCTTTTGTAGAGGAATTGATTCGCGGTGAAGGTAAGAATCAGCCAGGCGGAATATCACCTGAACAAAGAATGTCACTAGAAAATCAATTGTTTGTACTCCTGAAGCCTGGCGACGTGGTCCTAAAAGAAGGCGTTGCAAACGGAACGCAGATGCTTATCACTACTGCAAAGATTCACGGCGGGCTAGAAGGTATGGTAACGCGCAAAGGTTTGCGTTATGACGAGATTGCTCCCGATTCTGTTAAAAAGTTTGTTGCTGTGGAGAGTTGGACAGGAACTAAAGGAAGCAAAGTCCGTTTAGACGGACCAGCAAAGAAAAAAGCGATGGCAGCCGCAGCGCTGGAACAATACGGATATACAAATCCGAGTCATGATATTGTGGATGCTTTCATAATCGCTAAGATTTGCGAAGCTGTTTACAGAGTGCGTAACGGCCGCAGCCTAGACGAGTACCCGCCACATCAGAGTGAGGTAATCGAATCAATAACCGATCCTGTTGCTTATAAGGCAAAGAAGGACGCGAAGAAAAAGCCGAAGCCGAAGCTGAAGCAGAAAGTAGAAGCAAGTGCACAGTCAACATTGTTCTAACCCCGCAATCGCTCGGTGAAGGGATTTTTGCTGCCTAAAAACCGAACATATGTTTCTGAATGAGGTGTTTTTATTGGATATGAGCAAAGCAACATTGAAGGAATTGGTCATTATCCGTCATTTCGACGAAGCTGCAAAGCTTCAAGACAAGATCGATGCCGAGACAGAGTTCTTCCGCCGGCAGCGCAAGCGGCGCAGTAGCAAGCTGGATAAGCACCCAGGGTCGAAACGATGAGCCGCCGCTTACAACCGCTGCCTCAGCGCAAGCTGGATGTCGACCGAAAGGCAAACAGTGACGTAGAGGTTCGGCAGATGACGGCAGAAGAACATGAAAAGCAGGCTGCCGCAAAACCAAGGGAACGCGATGTTATGACATGGAAGCCGACCAGGCGGAAAGAGGTGGGGGATTGAAAAGAGCTGATGAGCGCTTTGCAGGCAACAAGGCAATGAGGAAGTATTATCGCAAAGTTGCCAGCTTCACGTATCACCACCGGACGTATTCGGCTGACGAGATATTCGTAGACAACTTTGCCGGAGGAGGAGGCGCGAGCACCGGGATAGAAATCGCAATCGGCCGCAGCRTGGATGAAGCAATTAACCATGATCCAGCTGCTATTGCAATGCATAAGGCAAACCATCCAGAAACTAGACATTGGTGCGAATCAGTTTGGGATGTTGATCCACGCACCATTGCAGCAGGGCGTCGAGTCGCACTGGTCTGGCTCTCTCCTGACTGTAAGCACTTTTCAAAAGCTAAGGGAAGTAAGCCGGTTGAAAAGAGTATTCGGGGGCTGGCATGGGTTGGGATAAGGTGGGCTGCCACAGTTCGGCCTAGGGTTATCATGCTAGAGAATGTCGAAGAGTTTAAAACCTGGGGGCCAGTAATAGTTCAGAAGGACAAAACAACTGGAAGGGTTATGAAAAAGGTATTTAGGAGTGACGGACACAGCTTTGATATGGTCGTTTCATACCCCGGGGAAGTGGTCCCGGAAGAGCTGCAATGTATGATTCCAGACCCGAATGAAAAGGGCAGGACATTTCATTCATTTGTTAATGCGTTACGCCGTTTAGGCTACGAGGTCGAGTGGCGCGAGCTTCGGGCATGTGATTACGGAGCCCCGACGATCCGCAAGCGCTTGTTCTTAATTGCTCGATGCGATGGAAAGCCGATTGTTTGGCCGGAGCCGACCCATGGCGCGCCGGACAGTCCCGAAGTGCTGTCTGGTGAACGGCTACCTTATAAAACAGCAGCTGACATCATAGATTGGTCGATTCCTTGTCCTAGTATCTTTGACAGGAAAAAGCCGCTCGCAGAAAACACGCAGCGCCGGATCGCTCGCGGCATTGAGAAATTCGTTATTAATAACCCGAAGCCATTTATCATCAAGGTCAATCATCAAGGCGAACAGTTCCGAGGCCAAGACATTGACGAGCCACTCCAGACAATCACCGCGAAAAATGGCTGGGGCGTTGTGACCCCATTCGTTGCCCGCATCGGTCAGACCGGATTCGGCGGGGACCGGATGCAATACTCAGCGGAGCAGCCGCTTACTACTGTGACAACAAAGGCGGAACACCTGCTGGTAAGTCCTACACTCATACAAATGGGTTACGGAGAGAGGCTGGGACAGGAGCCTAGAATATTGGACCTTGATAAGCCTGTCGGCACGGTTACCGCAGGCGGTAATAAATTCGGATTAGCGGCAGCATTCCTTGCTCGACATTTTGGACAATCAACAGGCAGCACAGTAGATGAGCCTGTCGGGACGGTTACAGAGGGCGGTGGTGGTAAGACCTCGCTTGTTACCAGCCACCTCGTTAAGCTGCGGGGAACCTGCAAGGACGGACAAGAGGTCACGGAGCCGATGCCAACAATTACTGCAGGCGGCCTGCATATTGGAGAGGTTAGATCTTTTTTGATTGCATACTACGGCAGCAGCGTTGGGCAGGACCTAAACGACCCATTGCAGACAGTGGTGACCAAAGATAGGTTCGGGCTAGTAACGATCGAAGGAATCGATTATCAAATCGTAGATATCGGAATGAGAATGTTGAAACCGCATGAGTTGTTCGCAGCTCAAGGATTCCCAAGCAAATACATTATCGACAAGTACGAGGATGGCGCGCCAGTATCGCAGGCCGAGCAGGTTAACCGCTGCGGAAACTCAGTATCTCCGAAGATGTCCGAAGTACTGACAAAGGCGAATGTGCCAGAGCATTGCGCCGGATCAGGAAATGCTCTGAAATTTGAAAGGTATGCAGAAACCGAAGGGCAGCTTCAATTATCGATGTGAATAATACTATTTCGAGGAGCGATGAACTTGAATAAGCAATATGAGCAAGTGAAACAGTTTCACGCAGCATGTGGCATTGAGATGCCTAGCAAGCCAACCGAATTAAGCATCGGACCGCTAGTTACAAATAGTTGGTTGATCGCTCCACTTCACGAGTTAACTCAGGAAATTAAGGAGATCAGCTCGCGTAAGTACAAAGGCGAAGGTGAAGATATTGGCGGAGAGGTTGCAAAGCGTATCTCTTACATGTTGGAAGAGTTGACGGAATTTGCTGCGGCTGATGGATTAACAGAACAAGTTGACGCCATTATCGATCTTATCTATTTCGCACTCGGCACAATAACATTGATGGGCGTTAACCCGGAACCGATCTTTGACATCGTAGCTCAGGCCAATCTCGGTAAGATAGCGACAGATGGCAAAGTGCTGAGAAATGAACAAGGCAAGATTCAGAAGCCGGRAGGCTGGCAAGAGAACTTTTCACCAGAACAGAAGATCAAGGAAGAGATCGAGCGTCAGGCTCAAGTATCTGGATGAATATCAAACGTACTAGGAGGAAAAGCATGAAATGCCCTAATTGTAATAAAGATGAGCCGATGCTAGTTATTAATGGGGTTTGCGAGGATTGTAATGAGGTTGAAGTGGAATATATCGATTACGACGAGACAACATATTGAATAAAGACGTTCATCATTCTTTAAAAATTGATCCAATTAGTTTGAAAAATTCAATTGGTAAAAAAACTAGTATTTGAATGATGCCTACGACAGCTTCAAGTATCATATATTTTTTATCATTATTGCGACTCATTAGTTTCATCCACCTTTATGTACGCTTCATGGTATTTACTGGTTATTATATCACGAAAATTATAGAACAGTCCTGAATATTGAGGAACTTGGAGGCTGATATGGAGAAAATAGCAGACGTAATGAGCATTTCTGGCGGTAAAGACAGCGCGGCGATGTGGATATATGCGACAAAGGAATTGGGTGTAAAAGTCATCCCTGTATTCGCTGATACAGGGAACGAACACCCTTCAACATATGAATACCTTGATTATCTCGAAAGAGAGCTTGGTCCGATCCGCCGAGTGGTTCCCGACTTTACTAAACAGATTGCGAAGAAGCGTGAGTATGTAATAAATCATTGGCCTACAAAACTACAGAAGGATATACCTGGCCGCTGGGTGAGCGTGGAACCAGAGTTTGAAGGATCGAGTGAAGAAGATTTAACGCTCCCACCGTCGACTCCGCCAATTGATATTTATAAAACCTATAAAGGTGTCACCGGCTGGATATGGGAACCAACAGTAAAAGGTAAATCTTTTGAGGAAGCAGAAGCGATAGTGTCTAGAGCGCTTGAACATTTACATCCAACTGGGATTCCATTCCTCGATCTCTGTATCTGGAAAGGTCGTTTCCCTTCTACAAAGGCAAGATTCTGTACGGAATGGCTCAAAATTATACCGATTGCAGAGGATGTGTACTTTCCGCTCTTGGAAGACGGATACCACATTGTTAGTTGGCAAGGTGTCCGAGCAGCAGAAAGCCCAGCACGCGCTAAGTTGCCTATGCGGGAGGAGACGCCGGAAGGTTACGAAGTGTACAGGCCGTTGCTGAACTGGAGCGCTAGAGATGTGTTCGACATGCACAAGAAACACGGCATTGAACCAAATCCTTTATATTCGCAAGGAATGTCCCGCGTGGGCTGTATGCCTTGCATCAACGTTAACAAAGGAGAGCTTTTTGAAATATCACGGAGATTCCCTGAGGAGATCGCAAGAATATCGGAATGGGAAAGGTTAGTCGCTGGAGCTTCAAGACGTGGAGATTCATCATTCCTTCCGGCCTTAGATGCCGATGATAAAAAGAATATTCATGATTGGGTTGAATGGTCAAAAACTAGCTATGGCGGGCACACATATGATTTGTTAAAAATGATTTCGCTCGAAGAGCCAATTACTTGTTCCAGCGTTTACGGCTTGTGCGAATGAACATTCGCTGAATATTGAGGAACTTGGGCCTAATCTAAGAGTATTTATGGTGCAAATGAGACGTGACGAACAATATACCATAATCCGAGTAATCCTCCGAAATAAAGAACAATGATAATCCCTAATAAAATTATTATTAATTTCTTTGTTTTCTGCATGCCGGATCATTCCTTTTCTTTCTAACGATACAACAGTTTTTATAAGTGAGTGAGTACCATCTTTATATGGTACCGTGAAGAAAAAGTTTGAATATTGAAGATCATGGAGGGATGAAATGAAGTTAATAAAGTTAGAAAAACAGGAGCAATTCGATGCAATGAAGAAGGGTGACATTGTTATCGTTAGATGGCGTCCAGGCTCTCTTGAATACAAAAAGGGCAATGAAATCAGTCATTATTCAATGGTTGAAATTAATCGCTCCAACGAAATTATTCTTCAAAAGCGCGGGAATGTTTATTTCATCATTCATCTTTATTTAGAAGATAACTCACAAGCAGCAGAAGCGTATCTCGTTTCGCACGCTGGCTGAATACGGAAGAACATGAGGGAGGAAACAAGGGATGATTAAACGATATTATAACGGGGTAACTTGTTCGTTTGTTGAAGCAGTCAAGTTCAACGGAAACTTTGATGAAATTGAAAAATTTGTTGGCGGTGACGCAGATTTTAGAAATGGTGGTATTGTAGTCGCTACTTTAGACGGACCGCTTTTCGCAAAAAACGGAGACTATATTATCAAAGACCCTAATAATAAATTTTCAGCATGTCCAGCATTGGATTTTATTAATAGATACAACCAACAGTAACGGACAAGTTTGAATACACAAATACATGGGAGGGTTAAACGTGAGCATTGAAAAGAAATTAAAGAAGCTTTGCGGAACTAGTACGGAGGTTAAAATCGTTAAGATCGAAATGTCAGAAAAGACAGTCGAGGTGCTGGTTCCATATGAAGTTGGCTCTATTGAAATTGAACTTGAAGGAGATAATGAAGGGGAAATGCTAGAATCCTTCGTTGAAGGTGTAAATCGCCAATTGGAACGGATGGTCAACCATCTGAATGACTGTAAACTAATGGACATCGACTGAATATTGAGAAACTTAAGAGGGAAAATGTTCATGTGAAAACAAATGAAAAAGTCGTCCCTATGAGAGACGACAATTATCTATTCCTCACTTAAGTTGTGTAAAGGTACAGTGAGTTCTTTCTCTGGATCATCAAGTGGGAAGATCCTTGCCATTTCAGTTATTTCGTCAATGTCTTGTATATATATTTTTAATCCTTCATAGGTCACGTTAGCCATGTTGGGTGAATCAACGATCTCTTGCGCTCTTTGAATGTTAATGTTGAACAACCTCCACATTTGTTATGACAACATTTTATTATTACACAAATATCAATAATTATTCTTATTTTTAGGACTATCGGTCCTTAATGATGGCACAAATGTAACATATATATTTCCTTCCTTTTATTTGCTTCAAGTTTTCACAATGTATGCATTTCATGGCGTAGCTCACCTCCGAGTGATATTATGCCCGATGGTCGTTAAGGAATATACAGGAAAGTTGATCATTACGAAATAGCAAGCTTGTTACATTAAGCTCTTTGAAGGGGAAATTTGTAATTACATGAGTAGGATTAAAAAAACCTGCCCAATGGGCAGGTTGGGCAACTTATTTTTATGCGTTAACAGTCTCTGGTCGTTTAACTTGAAGTGGAGGAGGTATAAGCCAACCTTTTTCTTTGCTCAGTTCAAGTATTTTAACGCCAAGTGCTGTTTTAGTAAGATGATATTTCGCAAATAAAGCTCCAATATCTTCTCTAATAGACTGACCCATAACTTGGCTACAAGCAACTAGTCCAAGTGATGTGTCAGCGGCAATTATAGCGGCAATTTCAGGATCAGAGAATCTTGCGCCTACAGGGATGTCTTCGAGTTTAACAGGGGGTCTCTCAGGCATCATAGGTGCGGAAGCAATTCCGTTATCAGTAAGCAATGTATCACATTCTTTAATTTCCATCTTTGCTTGATCAATGAGAGCATCCAGTACTTTTTTTAAGTCTTTGTCTCCAGCGTGGTTTAAGTATGCTTGGTAACAGGATACAGCGCCTTTTGCTACAGTCGAAGCCTGCCAAACACTAAATATTTCACCGTAGTGCATTGGTTCATCCTTTGGATTACCGCTTAAAATTCCCATTTGATTTGCTCCTTTTGATTCAATAATTTTTTGAACTGACTTAATATGCTTAACTACACAGAAATAATACGAGTAAGGGTGAAATTCACAAAAATAATTGATAACACTTCGAATTGGCGGAAAAATGAAGGAAGCTATTTTGCGCTCAAATGAACCCCCCCAATAAATGCAGGGGTTCATGAAAAACGATTCTCTATTCTTGCTTAAGTACGTTCCCGATCTCGGCTTCTTAATCCGATTAAGCCCGTTAAGCCAAGCAAACCAAGCCAGCCCCAATTATTTCTTCTATCGTCTGTTGTTGCATTTGTCCGATAGTTGTTTGCATTGATACCCGTGTTATTTGCTCCATAGCCATCTCCATAGCCATTCATTTGATTAGTGGTTGTGTTGTTTGTTCCATAACTGTTCATGCGATTGTTATCAGTAGTCATCTTATCTACTTGATTTGAATGTTCCGCGAAGGCAGGGATACACAGTGCGGATGATAGGATTGTAAAGGCAAATAGCAACGAGTAAATTTTTTTCATAATCACTAATTCTCCTTGTGTTCAAATTTTTTACGTTTATAAGTTGCCCTTACTATAAAAAAATATTCTGTTTTTATGTATCTTAATGAATAAAAAAAGCCCCCCCTAGATGATTAGGAGGGTTTGATGGCTTTAGATATGGTTGTCAAATATTCTATGTGATGAATTAAATAATGTGATCATGATTAATGAAAATAGGTGTTTTTACTGAATAAGCAAATACATGGGAGGGATGATGTTTGGAAGCTGAAATTCAATATGATAGCCTCGGCCGGATGAAATACCATCCCGATTTTCACCCAAAGCACGGCCAACCTTTTTCAGAAGAAGAACTCTGCTACCTTGCGAAATATTACAAAGTAGATGGCCGCTTGTCTGTTTCTCTTGCGCTTGATCGTCCAGAAGGATCGATTCAAAAGAAATACTTGTCTCTCAAAAGCAATGGCATGCTTGAGCAATACAGCAAACTCGAATACTACAATTGAGGTGATGACATGCTGCTACTTGTTAGTGGAGCTACCAAAACCGTGCAGAGAGTTTCGGGAGACTCGGACAATATCGGCGGACTGCTCACGCCGCGAGCTGGCAACCTACTTTACTATTCCGCGAGCGGTATTCCTTGGGCAGCGGACAATGATTGTTTTAATGGATTCGATGAACAACGATTCGTCGGTATGCTTGAGCGCATGCGAGATTCAAAACCAATATTTGTGACCGCGCCAGATGCCGTGGGTGATGCGCCAGGCACGTTGGATATGTTCGGGCGGTGGGAGCCGGTTATTCACTCATATGGGTTTCCCGTAGCCTATGTCCTTCAAGACGGTCAAGAGAAGCTTTGCATGCCTTGGGGCAAGATCGATGCAGTATTTATCGGGGGATCAACGGAGTACAAGTTGGGTCCAGAAATCAGGTGGTTAGTGCGAGAGGCAAAGTGGCGAGGGAAATGGGTACACATGGGCAGAGTCAATAGCTTGCAGCGGTTGTCGTATGCGAGGGACATTGGCTGCGACAGCGTGGATGGTACGGGCTATAGTCGGTTCCCGGATACAAACATCCCGGAGGCCCTGAGTTTTCTGAAACATGAGCAGTTAGCGTTGCAAATAGACGAGGCCATATGAACATTGGCTGAATATTGAGATGTATGGGAGGGACAGACATTGGATTATGCCAAGCTTACAAATGATTTTAGAGAAGCTAATCAAATAGCCTGCGAAGCTGTCAAGGATTCGGACGATGGTGGTACATGCAATTTAGATAGTTGCTTCCTACAAGTTCCTAGAGCACGAGAAACGAAAGTGCTTGAAGCGATCAAAGCAGCTGGTCTATATTGCAGAGCTAAGACACAGTGGGGCTGGATCGGCAATGGTTACATGATTAAACCAACGAATGATGGTCAAGGGGACAAGCGTTCAAAGGCCGTCGAGGTAATGTCCAAAGAGCTCAAGCAACGTGGTTGGGACGTAACAACCTATTATCAGATGGATTAAATAAAATGAGAAAACAGCCATTTCTGGTGAGCTAGCGGCTAACTACTGTCTAAAAACCGAACATATGTGCTGGAATTTCTAATGGAGGAGATAGGATATGCGTGATCTGAAGCACTTGCTGGAGGTGAGCAAAACATGATCAAGTTAACGGAGTTGCAAATGACAATTATGAATGTTATTGCCAAGCATGATGGGATAAAGTACGGCGACATTATGGAGAAGTCAGGTGTCACGCTCAACAACGGCACTGGTACGATTCAAGCACTCTTAAACAAGCAATTGGTTGTTCGCGAAGGCAAACCGAGAAAGTACCTTTATCGCAGTACAGGCATTCTTTATGAGGCGCGTCCGGATAGCGATGAGGAAAATAACGAGCGAATTAAGCGAGCAGATCCTTTTCTTACGAAATCTGCATTATACCGTTTTACTGATGATCAATTAATTTTTCTGAAAAATAACAGCAATCTATCTCGCAGTAAATTGGCTCAAAAGCTCGGTATCAGCAAACTAGAGTTAAACTTCGCATTGGACTTAAAACGCAAGTAATCGTTGAAGTTATTCCAAAACTATTCTGAGGAGAGATATAGATATGGCAAAGAAAGCGAAGACGGAAAAGTTTCATACGGAAGCGGAGTCCACAGTATACGATCTGCTGCAGGAAGTGGTTGAAAAGCATCATGATCATTTTGAAGAGCCACGCTTCCTGATCCTATTTAAACACGGCGGTTGGGCATCGAAAGGGCGGACAGTTTTTGCAAAATTCAAGGTCCTCGCCGACGACTTGCGCCGTACGCTGAAGAAGGAAGCAATCCTATACCTTAACTGCGATGTTTGGCGCAAAATGAGCGAGCCGCAGAAACGCTATTTTCTGGATGAGGCATTGTACGGCCTCGACTTCAAGACCAACGCTCAAGGCGATACGTTGATGCATGCGGATGGCTATCCGCTATTGAAGTCGGTACCTCCAGACGTGGAAGCATACATCGACGTTATCCGCCGACACGGCGCCATTGCAGAAGATGTGAAAAGGCTCATGAAGGGGCTGCAAGATGTCAGCCAAATGAGCATTGAGGATGTCAAGGAAGAGCCTCCGGCACCGCCGCATGACGGGTTAAAGGTTGTTGTTGGAGCTAATGGAGTTGTTGAAACCGTTGAAGATAAAAACCAGCTCACGCTCGAAGAAGCTGCTGCGGCTGCTGAAGCTGCAAATGATCCGATGAATGCCATCAAAACTGACGACGATAACAAAGCTGGCTCGCATGAAGATGACGATCTCGTATGAAGAATTTAAATGACATGTCGGTTAGACGGTTTTGGGGCTTGGCTGTGCTTTTTCTCTTAGTGTTTTGGTCGGGAGTATTACTGCTTATAAACACATTAATTAAATAACATATAGCCCCGGTTCGTCCGGGGTGATCCCACAAAGGGGCGTGACGTAAGTGGGCGAAGCAACGGATACATTGAGTAAGGTGGACGATCGAGGATTTTTGATTGATCTCCAAGACCTTAAAAAATCATACAGAGCCACGCTGCGCATGCTTACAGCGCGAAGGCGGGAAATTGAAGAGTTTATTGAACACGATAGCGGCATGACGATGGAGCAGATAGGCGAGAAAAAGCATCGGGACGTTTACAAGCAATGGAGATCAACAAATGATGGGCTTTGGAACGAGATACAGGATCTCAAGGAAATGATATCGGATGTGAACTTTACAATCGAATGGCTCCACACTGGCCGGCAGCCTGGCACAAAACGTGGAGTCGATCGAAGAAGTGTATATCAAAATACCGTGCTGCTCGATCCGATGATAATGGCAAACTTCTCGAATGCTTATAACAGCCGTAGTGGTTCCACTATTTCAGAAGAGGAGCGCCATAAGCTAGAGGAAGTATTGGGAATTCTCAGCCCACAAGAGCGAGAATGTTTTGTCTTATCTTTTGGACAATGCTACAGCCATTCGGATATTGCGACAGCGCTGGCGATAAGCAAAGGCGCGGTTGACAAGTATGTGCAGCGCGCACACGCCAAGGTATCGGCAGGTTGGCAGGGGACTTTGTTTTAAATTATGTGATAGTTAATGGTATCGGACAATGTCGAAGTGGAATATAAAATATCAGAGGTGATTAAATGGAATCGAAAATAGAAGATCTCCCCGACATTCTCGAAGTAGATGATATTCGCTCTTATTTAGGAATAAGCAAAACAGCTGCATACAATTTAGTTAAGTCAGGAGAGTTTCATGTTGTGAAAGTGGGTCGTATTTTCAGAATCCCCAAGAAGTCATTCCAAACATGGTTACAAGGAAATGATTGAATATTTATAAATCGAGCAGCTTAAGCCTAATAGCTAAGCTGCTTTTTTTTTTTCGTGCGTTGATGCAATTTGATGCAAAATTTGATGCAAATCAAGGTGTGATTTAGTAGGATTGGATAGTAATGAGTGGGAATGGAGAGAAAGTGGAAGAGCTTTAAAAGATTGATATCATTGGGATTCGTCGCATTTAATAGTATTTAATTGGACTATAAGAGAGTGGCGGTGACAGCCATTGAAGGGTAGCGACCATAAGAGCAAGTTTTTATTGACGCATCGTGAACGCGAGGTATTCGAGCTGTTAGTACAGGACAAGACAACAAGAGATATTGCACAACAACTATTCATCAGCGAGAAGACCGTCCGCAACCATATTTCTAATGTCATGCAAAAGCTGAACGTAAAAGGTCGTTCACAAGCGGTTGTCGAGCTAATCAAGCTTGGTGAATTACAAATCTAACATAGCAACCTAATCGGACGGCACTGTGACAAGGTGCTGTCTTATTTTTTTAAATCGATTAATGGGCAATTATTGAAATTGATTATCTAATTATGGAAAATAAACCAGCAAAGAAAGAGGTATTTGTCGAATCCCGTCGAATAATGAGTAATATCATAAATCAAAGAAGGTATCGCTGTGTCGCTTTTACAAGTAAAACAAGCTATCCAAAAGAGAAAAGTGAGCCTGACGACGCTAATGATTGGTTTAGTCTCTGTTTCGGTTTTACTCATGTTAACCATTTTGCTTATTGCATCCTACCAGTCCAAGAAACAAGCGTTGTATGAAACAACACTTACACTTAATCTTTCAACCGCATCTAAAATGAGCATGACAATGGATTCATTATTTGAGTCGATGCGAAGCAGTCTTAAAAACGCGGCAGACTTTTATTCTTTGAATAGTGATATGAAGCAATCAGATTCCGGAAAATATCTTGATCTCATTCGCAATAGCAGCAACTATTTTAATTCGATTGTCGTAGTTGATGAGAATGGTGTCATGCGTACACTGTCCCCTTCGTCGATCGGGAAGGCAGGCGTGCCTATTAAAACAGCTCCTGCGAAGGAAGCATTGGCCTCACGAAAGCCATATTTGTCAAAGCCTTATACGAGCGCGACAACAAAAAATCTCATGGTGTTTATTAGTGAGCCTTTGTTTGATCAAAAGGGTGTATACCGGGGCTATATCGGTGGAAGCCTCTATTTGCAACAAAATAACGTTCTAAATATGATATTCGGTAATGATAACCTAGACCATAACGGTTCCTATTTCTATGTAGTGGGTTCAGATGGCCACTTGATGTACGATCCTGATAAAAGTCAGATTGGAAAGGATAGTACCTCGAATATGATCGTTCAGAAGTTGATTAAGGGGCAGAGTGGACAAGAGCTCGCCGTAGATGAAGATGGTGTAAAATGGCTTGCCGGTTACTCCTACGTCCCAGAGAATCAATGGGGGGTCGTTGTGCTTTCACCAATAAGCATAGTGAAGGAGCAGTTGAGCAATCATATACAAGCGATCCTATCATACACGCTCGTACCCTTTATTCTTTTGATGCTCGTGACGACCTTTCTTGCCCGCCGATTGGCTAAACCTTTTGTAACACTTGCGAATATCGTCAGCAAAATGGGGAAAGAAGAAGTTCCCATACCCGCCATGAAGCATCATTGGAACAGAGAAGCCGATTTATTAACGAGCACGGTCATACTTGCTATGAACGGTATTAAAACGGAAACCGATCGGTTGACACAAGCGGCTATGACGGATCCTTTGACTGGATTAAATAATAGAAGAACGTTAGAAACGATTATGAAAAAATGGATAGAAGAAAAGAAACCTTACTCCATTGTCGTCCTGGATATTGATCGCTTTAAAACCATTAATGATACATATGGGCATCAGGAAGGTGACAGAGTGCTTCAACATTTGGCTGACATTGTCAGGTTTTCTGTAACACCTGATGACCTTTGCAGCCGTTATGGAGGGGAAGAGTTCGTTGTCCTGCTGCCGAATACCGCGCCGCATGTTGCCTTTGAAACTGCTGAGCGGATTCGTACAAGGATGGCGAGCAGCGAAAATCATCTCAAGCAGATGGTTACCGTTTCGCTTGGCGTAGCTCAGTTTCCTTCCCATGCACAAACAGCAGATGAATTATTTTCACTTGCAGATCAAGCTCTCTATAAGGCCAAGCACGCTGGAAGAAACCAGACGGTAATGGCTGACTAGTACGCTGCCTCTGAAATTTCTGATTATTATCAATTATTGATGTACTGAAAAGGATTAAGCTAATGAAACCAGACCTAGTGTATACAAAAAAAAGAATGATTTATTTTATCGTTTTATCCATTGCAATCATAAGTATGCTTGTTGGACTTAAACTCATCTCCACCTATCACAATACAACGAAGTCAGCGGAGATCACACTGGCGAAGCAGTATACGGAAATCGCTACGGATGCAGCAAATGGTATAGATAAAGTTGCTTATAAGCAATTTCTACTAACGAAAACGGATGATGAGAATCGTAAAAAAATAAAGCTGTATTTGGAGGAGTATCGGAAACGTATAAATGCGCTCTATATTTATATTCTGCTTTTAGATGATACCGATGTTTCCAAAGTAATGGTTAACGCATTTCCGCCTCATATAAAAGATATACCGATTGGTTTTCCTTGTACCGTTCCTTCTAATCAAGTGGAGATGGCTAAAAAAGGGTTGAAATATTCCACAGGAGTGTTACATGATAGGATAAGCGAATCCTATATGTCCGTCGGGGTTCCTTTCTTTGATGAGGATGGTACGGTGCTTGGTGTTGTGGGGATCGATATCGCTGCGAAGGATTTAGGCCATGTGGGCAAGTATGTTGTCCAAAATAATATGTTTATTTTCGGAGTGGATGTCCTGTTTGCTTTATTGCTGCTCGCTGGTGTATATGTGCTTAACAAATGGTACAAAGCCAGGCTTCATCAGGACATGCGTGAATCTGAGAAGGTATACATTTCCGAGTTGGGCAAAATTGTAGAGACCATCAAATCAAGTCGTCATGATCTCATGAATCATCTCCAGGTGTTGAATGGATTAATGGACATCCGAAGGTATGATAAGGCACATGATTATTTAAAACAGCTAACCGAGGAATCCAAAACGCTAAACCTATCGCTGCATATTAAAAATCCGATTTTAATGGTGCTGTTCCAGAGCAAGAGGGAGCTGGCGCATTCGAAAAATATAATCATCAGCTTCGCTACAGATTATGATGCATTCGATAAAATAGAGTCGATGGACTTAGTCAAATTATTTTCTAATTTGTTGGATAATGCGATTGAAGCGGTGGAATCAAATGCTGGGTATATAACGCAGGAGATTCAAGTGCAATGTAAAGTGGAACATGGAAAGTATATATTTATAATCGAGAATCCAGCCGTGCTTACGGATGAGGAGCAGAAGAGCTTCTTCCAATATGGTTTCACTACGAAAGCAAAAGGTTCTGTTTTACGAGGAAACGGTCTCTCTATAGTAAGGAGAACGGTGGAGAAATATAAGGGTGAGCTTAAATTTCAATATGAAGAAGGCAAGGTTCGTATTCAAATCCGAATCTAAATAAATAGAGGCTGTACCGCATTCTGATGCAGTACAGCCTCTTTTGCAGAAATTTTATTTTAATCCAGAAACATGCTGCTCCACATAGGCTTTAACCTCTTCAGCTGAGCTTAGTGCCAGAACGGCCTGCGCTATCATCTTCATTTCCTGCTGAGATAGATTTGCTAGCAAAGCGCGAGCAGGAAGTATTGCACTTGCGCTCATACTAAACTCATCTAAACCTAGACCGAGCAGGATCGGCAGTGCAAGCTTCGAGCCCGCCATTTCACCGCACATCCCCACCCATTTGCCATGAGCATGAGCGGCTGTAATAACACGATTAATGAGCTGTAAAATAGCTGGATGAAGCGGATCGTTTAGATAGGAAAGCTTAGGATTCATACGATCTGCAGCAAATGTGTACTGAACTAAATCGTTTGTTCCGATACTGAAGAAATCAACTTCCTTGGCGAATAAATCCGCTAGCAGAGCCGCTGCTGGAATTTCGATCATGATGCCGGCTTCGATCCCAGAGTTAAAGGGAATGCCTGCTTCGGTCAGTTCCTGCTTTGTTTCTTCCAGCATAGCTTTAGCTTGGCGCCATTCACCCAGTGTAGCAATCATAGGGAACATAATTTTTAAGTTGCCGTATGCGCTGGCCCGCAAAATCGCCCGAAGTTGTGTCTTGAACATATCCGGTCGATCCAAGCAGATACGAATGGCACGATAACCAAGGAAAGGGTTGTCTTCCTTAGGCAGGTTGAGGTATGCAATTTCCTTGTCTCCGCCAATATCTATCGTTCGAATGACGATAGGMGCATCGTTTCCAAACGCTTCTGCTGCTTTGCGATAAGCTTCAAACTGTGTATCCTCGGAGGGCAGCCCAGCTGCGTCCATATATAGAAACTCGGTACGAAAGAGTCCGATGCCTTCAGCTCCTGCCGCAGCGGCAAGCTCTGCATCCTTAACTAAGCCGATATTTGCTACAAGTTCAACCTGTACGCCATCGCTGCTTACGGAAGGCTGATTCATAAAGGTTTGATAAAATTGCTTGCTCTCAAGCTGCTGCTTCTGCAATTGTGAATAGCGAGTTAATGTTTCATTATCCGGGTCCACGTAAATATGCCCATCTGTCCCGTCAATGATGACGGTTTGGCCGTTTTTCACTGCCAGCTCCATGGAGCTGCCGATTCCGACAATGGCAGGAATGCCGATAGACCTTGCAATAATGGCAGAGTGGGAAGTACGTCCGCCTGCTTGCGTTGCGAAGCCAATCACTTTGCTTGGATCGAGCTGAGCCGTATCCGAAGGTGTTAAATCTTCTGCAAACAAAATGATAGAACCTGATTCATCATTCAAGGATGTTGATGAAATGCCTTGCAGCTTGTTCAATACGCGCCGACTTACGTCACGAATATCGGCTGCTCTTTCCTTCAAGTAGGGATCATCCAGCCCGCCAATCATTTCAGCAATCTCTTCAGAGGTGCTCAAAAAGGCAAATTCAACATTAATCCGTTCGGATCTGACGATCTCTTTCGAGCGGTCGATGAGCTCTTCATCCTCGAGCAGCATCAGATGCGCTTCAAATATTTCTGCCTCATGCTCTTTGCTCTGAGCAATCAGCTTGGCATGGATGGCTTCAAGCTCTATATGTGTTGAAGCAATTGCAGCTTCAAAACGTTTAATTTCATCGTCCAATTGATTGTCTTCTATGTGAACCTTCTCGATCTGGAGAGGTTTTGTAGACAATACTTTAGCTACGCCAATCGCATATCCAGGAGATGCGGCAATTCCTTGAAGCATCATCTCTTATTGCCCCTTTTCTGCATGCGCCTCAATAGAGACAAGAATCTCTCCAATAGCAGCTACAACAGCCTCAGCATGCTCACCCTCAGCAGAAACGGCAATGCTGTCTCCAAGTTTTGCCCCAACAGAAATGACATGAACGAGGCTTTTGGCATTGAAGCTTTTGCCATCCTTCTCTAGTGTAACTGTTCCTGTGAATGCCTTTGCGGCTTCAACGATTTTACGTGCTGGTCTTGCATGTATGCCAAATGGATTTTGTATAACAAAGCTGTTTTTCATCGTTTTTCACTCCTATTATGGTTGTTGCTACATTATTTTTTTGATTTCGTCTTTCAACTGCTCGGACTGCGTGCCGAATATAACTTGCACGGCGCCTTTGCCTAAACGGATAATGCCTGCTGCGCCCATGCCCTTGAGCTGTGTATCATTGACAATCGATTCATCCTTCACGACTAAGCGAAGACGTGTAATACAAGCATCTAGACCGACGATATTTGAAGATCCGCCGAGCGCATGCAGCACATTTTCAGCTTTACTGCCAGATTCGGCTGCAGTCTTTTCTTTGTTATCGGCGTTGTCCTCGGCCGTCTCATCTTCGCGACCTGGCGTCTTAATATTGAATTTGACGATGATAAAGCGAAATAAGAAATAATACACGACGGCAAAGGCAAGGCCTACTGGAATAATGAGCAGCGGATTCGTCGCGAGCTGATAATTGATCGCATAATCGATAAAACCAGCTGAGAAGCCAAACCCATGCCTAACCTCCAGCTGATAAAGGATGAAGCCGGATAACCCCGTTAAGATGGCATGAATGACAAATAGAAACGGCGCTGCGAACATAAAAGCAAATTCAAGCGGTTCTGTGATCCCTGTCAGGAATGAAGCGAATGCCGTACCAATAAATATGGAAGCAACGAGTTTGCGCTTCTCCTTGCGAGCTGTGTGGATAATCGCAAGCGCGCCTGCTGGCAGTGCAAACATCATAATCGGGAAGAAGCCAGTCATAAACATGCCCGCTGTTTTGTCTCCAGCGAAAAAGCGATACAAGTCACCGTGCACTACTTTGCCTGTTGCATCTGTATAGTCACCGATTTGGAACCAAGCGATGGAATTAATAACATGATGCAAGCCGGTAGGAATAAGCAGTCGGTTGGCTGTAAGAAAAACAAAGGAGCCGATTCCGCCAAAACCAACGACCCAGCGGCCAAAAGTATCCAGCGCCATTTGAACAGGACCCCAGACAAGACCGAGCAAGAGAGCAACGATAACCATAACGAGCGAGGTTATGATAGGGACAAATCGTTTGCCGCTGAAGAAGCCAAGCCAATCGGGCAGCTTGATCGTATGAAATCTTTTATATAAGTACGCTGAGATCAAACCAGCAATAATACCGCCAAGGACGCCCATGTTGAGTTCAACATCTTTTCCAACAATGTTGGTAAAGACGAGCGGCACTTTAATTTGAACGGTTACAAGAACTTGGTACGCAATAACGGCAGCCAGTGCGGCAACTGCATCACCAGCAAGTCCGATGGCAACACCGACGGCAAATATGAGCGGTAAGTTATCGAAAATTGCGGCGCCGCCAGCAGCAAGAAACGGTGCGATGTATTGATTAATAAACTCTCCTGCGCTGCCCATGTGAAAGTCTTTCACATAGTCAATATTACCAAAACGAAGCAAGATGGAAGCCGCTGGAAGAGCGGCGACTGGAAGCATTAATGCTTTACCTATTTTTTGTAGGAAGGCCAGCATAGTTATTCGTCCTCTTTTCTAATCCAAGTGTAGGGGTGCTTCTTTAGCCGTTCATAGTTGCCTTGAGCAGAAGCTCTTTGCCAGCTGTGACAGAACCGCTGGTGAGCAAATGCTCCAACTGCTTCACATCATCCTCGTTTGCGACAACGATAGGTGTGATGGATGGATAACCTGCAGCTTCGATTTTGGCGCGATCAAATGTTATAAGTGCATCACCGGCTTGAAAGGTGTCACCTGAAGCTACATGAGCCTCAAAACCATCGCCATTTAGTGCTACAGTATTGATGCCGATGTGAATGAGAAGCTGCAGGCCTGATGCATGCTCAATAATAATGGCATGATTGGTATGAATAAGATGAGATACAGTACCTTCGAAAGGTGCGACGATTGTCCCTTCAGACGGCTCAATCGCAAGTCCGTCACCCATATGTTTGCCTGCGAAAGCTTCATCAGGAACAGCGGTTAACGGTACGACCTTTCCTGACAAGGGTGCTGATACTTCAATTGTTTTTTGTTTTGATTTTCCAAAAAGTTTAGATAGCATAATAATATCCTCCTAGTGTTGGTCTGCTTGTTTAATAAGTTGCCCTACCGGTACATTGTGAATTCCAGAATAAACATGAAACGATAAAAACCCTATTTCTTCTTCCGGGATGCCGACGTGGAATTGCTCACTAATCCACTCAGCCAATTTGGCGGCAATTTCGAACTCTAAAGGAAAGCTCTGCTTCGTCTCGTTTAGAAAGGGATTTACAATATCCATGCCATTGTGAAGCCGATAAACAGCAAATTGGATGTGGCTCGGCAGTGTGAAATATAGTTTCGGGTTTACTTCGACACCCGTTTTCTGCTTGATGTAATCGGCTATTCGCTCTGTCATATCAATGATGATTGGATCGATTTCTTCAAGATACGTGTGATATTTCTTCATTTGTTCGGAATCGTCCAAACGAAATCGTTTTTCTATGCGGTTATCGGTTCGATCAATGGTTTGTCCGGCTTTAAGACTGAACCCTAATCCTTTGCCAAAAATGACGTATTCTTTCTCCGTTTGCACATCAATTGTTAATAACACATTGTTGCCGATTGCGCGTTCAACCCGAAAGGCGCGAGCCATACTTGAAATCCCTCCTTTGTCATTAAGGTGCCCATCTGGCAAAAAAAAGAGCCAAGAAAAGAAAACCGTTCTAAAAAGAAATTAGAAGGTAATCTGTTCTTGGCTCATGCCTCTTTTAGTGAGTAACACGCCAATTTCATGTGATTGATCGTTTTAATCGATAAAATGATGTTTAACACCATTCATTTGAATATTAACATCATAAGAATGTAAAACGCTTTCGTCAAGAGGATATTCACTTGAAAAATATCACTTTCATCATTTTCAATAACCGTCAGTGGAATGACCGAGCTCCTCAGAAAGCTCCATCCCTTCGTTTGCAGGCGTTGTTCCAACGTGTTTTGAGCTGTTGCCGAGCTTATCGGTTGTCTGTAGTCCTTCCTTCACACGTTTGCCATATTCGGGATCCGCTTCTGTAAAATGTTGAATCATTTGATCACGAATAACGGTGCTGCATGTGCTAAGTGCATCTACCAAATTTTCGATGAGCTCATCCTTCTCCCAGTCCTCGAATTTGCGATAGGTCTCCCCAGCTTGTTTGAAATTGTTTTGGCGATCGATAGGCTGTTTTACAAGTTTTGCGGAATAGGAGGGCTCATGAGGCTCACCCGGCTTTGGGGCTTCCGTTAATCCGCCCATTGTAGACGGCTCATAATTGACATGCGGATTTTGGCCGGGAGCAATGTCAATATAGAAAGCCATTTGTCCGTCACGCTGATTGGTAGCGACACGTTTCTTCGGTGCGTTGATCGGCAATTGAAGGTAGTTGGAGCCGACGCGGTGGCGCTGAGTATCAGAATAGGAAAACGTCCGGCCCTGCAGCATCTTATCGTCAGAGAAGTCTAGACCATCAACGAGTACGCCTGTGCCAAAGGCCGCTTGCTCGACTTCTGCAAAGTAGTTTTCCGGGTTTTTGTTTAAGACCATCTTCCCAACGGGCAGCATCGGGAACAATTCAGGGTCCCAAAGCTTTGTGTCGTCCAGCGGGTCAAAATCAAACTCTTCATGCTCGTCATCGCTCATCCACTGCACTTGTAATTCCCAAGCTGGAAATTCACCACGTTCGATGGCTTCATACAAATCTTGGGTTCCGTGATTAAAATTTTTCCCTTGGATTTGCTCTGCTTCACTTTGTTTTAGATTGCGAATGCCTTGAAGCGGCTCCCAATGGTATTTGACGAGTACGCCTTCGCCTGCGGCATTAATCCATTTGTATGTATTGACGCCGGAGCCCTGCATTTGCCTATAGTTTGCGGGTATTCCCCAAGGCGAGAACAAAAAGGTAATCATATGGGTAGCTTCCGGCGATTGAGATACAAAATCAAAAAAACGTTCCATACTTTGTACATTGGTGACTGGGTCGGGCTTGAATGCATGAACCATATCAGGAAATTTCATCGCATCCCGTATGAAAAATATTTTCAGATTGTTGCCGACAAGATCCCAGTTGCCATCTTCAGTATAAAACTTTGTAGCGAACCCGCGCGGATCGCGCAGCGTTTCTGGTGAATGGCCTCCGTGAATAACGCTGGAAAAACGAACGAATACGGGCGTACGCTTGCCCGGCTCTTGAAATAGCTTGGCTCTCGTATATTTTGCAATGGGCTCTTCGCCAAGCTTGCCGTAAGCCTCGAAATAACCGTGCGCACCTGCGCCGCGGCCATGCACTACACGTTCTGGAATACGCTCTCTGTCAAAATGAGATATTTTCTCGATGAAATGATAGTTCTCCAGTGTCGACGGACCACGATTGCCAACAGTACGAATATTTTGATTGTCTGAGATAGGGTGACCTTGCCGATCAGTTAATGTCGAATCGGGTGTCTCATTCGTCGCCATGATGTTTTCATCCTCCAATTTAATGCAATTGATATTTCTAGCGTATAGTTTAAGTCATACAAGTTTTTATTATTCATACATTAGATATAGTAATGAAATGCTATTTTTGCTCGAAAAATGTGAAGATTATGGTATGATAGAACCATATTTGTACAATAAATGATGGATTTGCTTACGAATTGAATGTTAATTACAAAGCGTGCAGGAGGACCATATGTTAAAATTTAGTCTTTTAATATTTTTATTTTGGTTGTTTGGCAACCCGTTTATAGCCATTCTTGTCATGCTTCTCCTGCTGTATGTGCTTGATCGTCGTTTTGTCGGGTTAATGCCAAGCATATTTAAACCACTAAAAAGAATATCAAGAATAAAAAAACTGAAACAGCAAATTGATCGGTCGCCAAATGATGTGTCCTCCAAGCATGAGTTGGCTCGTCTTTTAATTGAGAGAAAGAAGTATAAAGAGGCTTTGACATGGCTTGTCCCGCTGCAGCCTATGCTTGATGAATCAGCTGAATTTTGGGATGACTTAGGGACTTGTTATTTATATACTGGTGATGAGGAAAATGGGGTAGCAAGCATACTTCGGGGGCTGGAGCTTAATCCACGCGTCAAATACGGTGCACCATACTTGAATCTAGCGGCTCATTTCTCGAATGGCCAAACGGAGCAAGCGCTTAAGCATATCCAATCCTTTCAATCGATAAACTCCTCATCCTGCGAGGCATATGATCAACTTACTACGATATATAAGAAATTAGGCAATACGGCTGAAGCCAAAAAAGCTATTGAAGAAGGACTTCGAATTTATCGTATGCTTCCTCGTTATAAGAAGCGGCAGGAGCGCAAGTGGGCCGTTCGATTGTTTTTCAAAAAATGGACGGTTTAACCTAGAACGAAATACTAGCGCTTTGGTTGATATTCATGTATTTGTAATCATTTGTTAGTGATTGTCATATTGTCGTTTAGTTTAGGATGATCCATAATGGAAGCTATAATAAATAGAAGGGCAAGATGCTTGAGATGCAACGCAACATTTGGCTTGTGGCGATTAGTATTATCGTCGTTTTAGTTTTATTAAATAATACGGCTTATTATTTTCTCACAAAAAAAACGCTGGAAGATTCCTTTAATGAAGAGCTTCTGACACATGCCAAGCGGCTGGAGATTTCGCTCGAGCAATCCCGCGAAGGCTCGGAACAGTTTCAAAACCAGATTGGACGTGAACTTCGCGCCGCCTCGATTGCAATTCAATATGCGCTTGATCCCGATATTGAGAAAGTAACGACGGAGCAGCTAATGGAGCTGCGCGATAAGCTGGACCTAAGCCACATTACCCTTCTCAAAAAATTGCCTGATGACATTGTTTTATACAAATCATCCAATGCTAAGCAAACCAATATTAGTACAAAAGAATGGAAGCCATGGTACGAGGTGTTCAACCAGCTATTCGAAAACAAAAATGCATCGGTTAATTGGCTTGGACAATCCCTTCCGAACTTCTGGAGCGGACCTTATGAGGTATCGGCAACAAATGTTGATAAGCTTAACAAATGGGGTTACTACTACGACGGAGCTACAAAMTATATTATTGATCCTTATGTAGATTATGAGCGACAACAAAAGTATGAGAATGCGACAGGTGTTCACCGCATGATTGAAAATTCAATTCAAAGCAGCGATTCATTGCTTGAAATTGCTTTTATTAATCCGGAGACATTTCCTGATGGGAAAAATACGATTAATCCGCAAGGCGAGGTTCAAGGCCATAAAGTGCAGGAACCGATCTTTTACGGCACGTATAATATTAAATCAAAGCAGGATACGAATTTAGTCCGCAAAGCTTACTTCTCCAAGAAGACGGTTACCATAAGAGAGAATATCGGCGGCAAAGAGATATTCAAAATGTATATTCCGGTATTTGTTAATGAGCATGGTATTAATATTACCGATCGTGACGGTCAACCTATGAATAGCTATGTGCTAATGATGACCTCTGATTATCACGTCATTCAGGATAAGCTGGACTCTCAGTTTCTGAATTTAGGCATTATCATTTTAATTGTTACCTTTTTCAGTTTGTTGATAGCTGTATTTGCAATGAGATATTACAGGCATTCTCGCGACAAGGTTGTTCGCGTCACGCAGGAGACCTATGTCGAAGAGATTAATCAAATGTTCCAGTCTATTCGAGCGCAGAGGCATGATTTCTTGAATCATGTCCAGACCATTCACTCTCTCGCAGAGCTTAACAAATCGCATGAGCTCGTTGCTTATACGAAGGAGCTGACCGGTGATATTCGATTAATGAACGATATTATCAATATTGGCAATCCGGCCATAGCAGCTTTGGTTCGTTCCAAAATTTCACAAGCAGAAAGCAACAAAATTCAATTCAGCTGCTCCTTTACCGGACTGAATATGCAGGAAATGGGCGTTAGAACGCTTGATGTCAATCGTATGCTTGGCAATTTGATCGATAATGCTTTTGATGAGGTATTGAAATACTCGGAGGATCGACGCCATGTTACGCTTATCGGCAAACAAACGGCGGATATGCTGGAATTTACGGTAACAAATAATTGTGACGATGCGGAGCTTGCCATTTCGAATCCTATATTTGAAGCGGGTTATTCCACTAAGCAGCAGGATCATCAAGGCTTAGGTTTATCGATTGTAAAAACGATTGCGAAGCAATATAAAGGTGATGTTTATGTGGCTGCAGAGCCGGCTGGGAAATTAACATTTACTGTGAAGATGCCATTATAATATTGTTTTATGCCTTGCCGAGCGAAGATCTTCGTCGGTAAGGCTTTTTTTATCCTGCTGCTTATTTCATTTGCAATTGTAATCCAGCTTTTAACGTCAAATGATGGCACCAGCCTTTCTGGCTTGGTATAATAGAAAGAATGCAAGTGAACGGAAAGGAAGCGGGTGAATGTCTATGATGCACCTCAATGAAAAGCTGCACGCGCTAATTGAGCAACAACTGAACGTCCATGTTGAGACAACGATTATGAAGCGGGGCTGGCATTATTACATGGAAGGTAAAGTGAACAGCGCGAATGAGGGAAGCCATGATCATCTTTATGGGGTCGTGCAAGGATCGGATCTTTATGCGGTCATCCTTGATGCTGGTCAGCTGCGTTATAGCTCATGTACTTGTCCCTATACAGGATTTTGCAAGCATATGGCTGCTGTTTATTTTCAATATTGCAGTCAGCAGGAGGGGGGACATACACTGGCGGAGCGATCCTATTTTCGCTTGCTGGGGTTGTCTTCCGCGAGTGCGCTGCTCAAAAATACACAGGCTGCAGCACCGCCGCCCGAAGCTGCCCCTGTTTTGCCTCGTGAACCCGGTGAACAAGCGTCAGCTGAGGAGTGGCTGGAATGGATGGAAGCGACACATGGCGACGTATGGCGGAAATGCCGGCACTCACTCCATGCTCTTCAACCATTGTTGTCCTCATTAAAGGGGCTGGCCAAGGATTGGGAAAAACCGTTGCAGCGTTTGCATTGGTCAACAGCCATCATCTTTGTGCTGGAGCAAGCAGAGCGAGCGATCAATACAGTGGACTCGTTCAGCAGATATTATCATGAAATGTCGTTCATCCGGATGGCTGAGCCTTGGGTGGAGCATTTATATACATTGGTATCCGAGCTAACTCCTGAAGCAATGGAGCTGCGGGAAGAAGCATGGGCAGATGCCTTAATTGCCCGGGTGAAAGTATGGGCATCGAGTACCGAAAAGCAGCTTTTTGACTGGGAGTATATCTATTTAGTTTTGTGCGAGAAACTGTCGGAGAGCCGCAGCTGGTTTGAGCGGGAGTTAGCGTCGATGGTTGAGCTGTCGATGAATGAAAATGTCGAAGACGTCAATAAGGCATTTTTGCATACTGCGATTGGCATCATGTATTTTTTTGACAAGCAGGATGAGAAGGCAATTGCTCATTTTGCATTAACAAGCTTTGAGCGCTCTCAGAAAGTGATGTATCCTTGCGCCGCACAGCGGATGGAAGAAGGGAAATGGGAGCTTGTAGAGCAGTGGATGAGCTTCTTGTTCGAGCGAATCAATAAATCGAAAAATGGCCGTTCGGTGGGACCGTTCGTAACATTATGCCGAAGAGCAGATCTTGACCGGCCTGAGATGCCGATATGGACCGATTATATGAAGCAATTGCTGCCCCATTCTTATTCAGAATTATCTGACCATTGGCTGGGTCAGAAGCGTTATGAAGAATGGGCTGATTTGCAAATGCTGATTGGATCAAGCCCTGAGGATGTCGGCGCTCATGCGCTTCGAGAAATTGCTAAGCTTGCGCCTCGCGCGCTAATGCCCATGTATCATCAATCGGTTGAATCGTCCATCCAATCACGGAACCGTCAAGGCTACCGAATTGCGGTTAAGCAGCTTAAGAAGCTGGAGCGGTTATATAAAGCAGATAAAGATGAAGTGAGATGGAATCAATATATTTCTGGACTTGTAAGTAAGCATCAGCGATTGCGAGCATTTCAGGAAGAGCTGTGGAAAGGGAAAATAGTTACATGAGAACTTACATTGGCGCGCGCAAGTTGACGATAGACGGATTTTGGAGCGAAGAAGAGGGTACGTCCATTTGGTTAAGCGCTGTCGATCGCAAGGATTCCGCGGATGGCAAGCTGCGATCCTTATTGTTCGCATGGCACAAGGCATCTTGGTATGGAGCGGATGTAGAGGAAGTCAGTGTTGGTGAGCGTAAGATGCTGAAGGTTCCGCCGCTCCTTGCCATTGATTATTTATCCTCGCCTCAGCATGTTCGCCTGCTTCAAGTAGAGTGGACGGAGCGATTGACGGTCTTGATGCAAATGGCAGAGTTAATAAGAATTGCGCTTCTTAACGGTTGGTATATGCCTGATTGGGAGCGTTGGACGGAAGAGAAGCGAAGCTGGAGAATGGCTATTCCTGAGCAGGATACCGAGCGCAACCAGCAATGGAATGCTATTGTAGCAGCTGCTAATCAGAACGGCGATAAAGGAATTGAACAGTGGATTAGCGGAGCAATTGAGCAAATGATTGAAGAAAACGAACAGGCGGCACAGGCTTGGAGGGAAATAGGCAATGCTTCTGGAGAAGCGGTGCTGAGGAGAAAAGCGGTTGATGAGGAAGATTGGCTCATTGCCATTGGGCTTAGGAAGGATGTCCTTCCATTCCGAATTGCGCTTCAGCTGGTGGAGCCGCAGGAGTCATCCATTTGGAGGCTTCGACCCGCTCTGCAAAATCGTGATGGCGGACCGTGGCTGCCTATTCGCCAGAATATCAGTGAGGACGGCTGGGAAGCGGATACGGATGATGGACAAATCATTCCGCAAGAATGGCTTCCGCTTCTAGATGGCAAACTGGCTAAGGAGCAGCAGAAATGGATGAATGCTCTTCCTGATCTAACAGAAGCGGAAAACGACGACAAGCTAAGATACACCTTATCGGATAATGAAGCATGGAAGTTTCTTGAGCATGCAAGCGTTCAACTGCTGGAGGCAGGTTGTCCGGTCTTATTGCCTAGCTGGTGGGAAGCGGTTCGCAATCGCAAGCTTCGTTTGAAGGCGAAGATGAAATCTTCAGTAGGCTCAGCGGCCCAGCCCATGTTTGGACTTGATCAAATCGTACAATTTGATTGGAAGCTGGCTCTTGGTGATGTGAATTTGACCGAAGCCGAATTTCTGCAGTTGGCAGAGCAAAACCGTCGTCTCTTCAATGTCGGCGGCGAATGGGTTCATTTGGACCCACAGGATGTGACGCAAATTAAACAGTGGCTGAAGCGGATGGGTAAACGCAAAGGACTATCTTTCCGTGATGTGCTGGAAATGCATTTAAGAGGCGGCATCCCGCTCGATGACAGCGGTGAGCTTGATTCGTCTATGGACACGGAAGTTGAGCTGAATGACCATTTAACGGCATGGCTCACGCAGCTGCAGCAAATTAAGGAAATACCGCAGGCGGAAATTCCAGCTACGTTTTTGGGAGAGCTTCGACCATACCAGCATGAAGGCGTATCGTGGCTGCTTTTTCTTAGGAAATTCGGGCTTGGCGGTGTGCTTGCAGATGATATGGGACTCGGAAAAACGATTCAATTTATGGCTTACCTTGTCTATATTAAGGAGAAGAAGCTTCAAATGGGAGGGCCTTCGCTGCTTATTTGCCCAACTTCAGTAATAGGCAACTGGGAGAAGGAGCTCGAGCGTTTTGCTCCCTCGCTTAATGTCATGCTGCATTACGGCAACAAACGGGAGAAAGGCGAATCATTCCGCGATTCCGTTTCAGGGGCAGATTTGGTCATAACTTCTTACTCCTTGGCACAGCTGGATGAAGATGATTTGTGTTTAGTGGATTGGGATGCTCTTTGCCTCGATGAAGCGCAAAATATTAAAAACGTATATACAAAACAATCTACAGCAATAAGGAGACTGCCTTCGAATCATCGCCTGGCTCTGACAGGAACGCCGATGGAAAATCGATTGACAGAGCTCTGGTCGATCTATGATTTTATAAATCCGGGTTATCTTGGCAATATGACCGAGTTCCGCAAGGAGATCGTCACACCGATAGAGAAAACACGAGATGAGAAGCTTATTGCTGGCCTTCAAAGCTGGGTAAAACCATTCATGCTGCGAAGAATTAAGAAGGACCCTTCGATTCAGCTGTCTTTGCCGGATAAAAATGAAACGAAGCTGTATATGACGTTGACAGCTGAACAAGGCGCGATGTATGAAAATTTAGTCGCAGATCTCCTTGAGAATTTGGATAAACTAGGTCCAATGCAGCGCAGAGGTCTCATTCTTGCAGCTTTAACCAAGCTGAAACAATTATGTGATCATCCTTCCCTGCTTAATCATGAGCATACCGCGGCTTTATGGGAAATAGAACGTTCGAATAAAGTAGCAAGGCTGCTTGAAATGTGCGAGGAAATAGCTGCCGAAGGTGAACGCTGCCTTATCTTTACCCAATATATCGATATGGGGCACCAACTGAAGCAGCTGCTTGAGGAGCGAATAGGTTTGCCGGTTCCTTATTTGCATGGCGGCGTGCCTAAGGTCAAGCGGGATCAAATGATTGAGCAGTTTCAAAATGCGGAGGAGCCGTGCTGCGCATTTGTCCTTTCACTAAAAGCGGGGGGAACGGGTCTTAATCTGACCGCTGCAAACCATGTTTTCCATTTCGACCGGTGGTGGAATCCTGCCGTTGAGAACCAAGCGACCGACCGGGCATTCCGAATCGGCCAGACGAAGAAGGTTCAGGTGCATAAGTTTATTACACTCGGAACGCTTGAAGAGAAAATTGACGAGATGATTGAGCGAAAGCAGTCGCTTAACGATCAAGTGGTCGGTCAATCGGAGCAGTGGATTACGGAAATGTCTACTGAGGATCTTAGGGAGCTTTTTGCACTGCGCAAAGGCTGGCTAAAGGGATGAGGGATATAATTGTCGGATGGCAGTTTACGTGCAAAGCAAGAAAAATTGCAGCTTGAAGGTCAAAAAACGAATAGTGAAGATAAAACATCACATAATGAAAACAATATTATAGTGGAAAATAACCATATACAAGGTTCTATTCCAGAATGGCAGCGATTTTATGAGGTTGTTAGAGGGATAACAAAGGATATGCGTTACTAAAACGTAAAATTAATTTACATAGCCCGTCGGGAAAAGTAACCCGACGGGCTATAAGATTTTATCCCTCTTTTGAAAAATGAGAGAATTGTCTCCCTAACTCGTCGTTTTTTTGACCTCCTTTGAATTGGTTCTGCAGGACTATAATAAATGTGCGAGGCAAACAAGCAACACCATAAACGAGGAGGTCTTCCCAATGAAAACGTAACATTGTCCCTTCGCCACACTCAAATTAAAGAAACAAGCAAAACTCGTTTGAAAATTCTTGAAGATGTTGTTGCAAAAACACAAGACGAAAATAAAGGTCTTACTTTCAAGCTTGAAGGTATCGACGAGATCGTTAACCGCGATCAAAAGCTGAAAGCTGAAATGGCTGCTGGCAACCCTCCTGATATTTTTGAAGTATTCGGTGGAGCAGACCTTAACCTTTACGTAAAAGCTAACCGCATGCTTGACTTGACACCAATCATTGCAGAACTTGGCCTTACAGACAAATTTGCAAGCTTGGACGAGTTCACTGTAGATGGCAAAGTATATGGCCTTCCTTTCGGCGGCTATAGCGAAGCGATTTTCTACAACAAGAAAATTTTCTCTGAGCTAGGCTTGGAAATTCCTACAACTTGGACGCAATTGGTTGAAATCTCCGAAAAAATCAAAACAGCTGGCTACACACCACTTGGTTTGGCTGCTAAAGACGGCTGGGTAAACGGTATGCTTTGGAACACAGTTATGGAGCGTAACGTTGGCATCCAAGCATTCAGCGATGTTGTTGCTGGTACTGCAAAATGGACTGATCCTAACTTCGTTAAAGGTCTAGCTTCTTATGCTGAGCTTGTTAACAAAGATTTCTTCACTAAAGGTGCTTTAGGTCTTGCATACGCAGATCAAGGTGCGCAATTGCTTTCCGGTAAAGCAGCAATGGTATTCACAGGAACTTGGGATGCTAACCGCTTCTCAGGCGACGAAGCAGGCGACCTTAAAGGTCAAATCGGTTACTTCGCATTCCCTTCAATCGAAGGCGGCGCTGGCGACCAAACATCAATCAACGCATCATACTCAAACGGCTTTGGTTTCTCTGCTACGCTAACTGAAGATCAAATTGCAGCAGTTAAGAAATTTATCGCTAACTTCTATTCCGAAGAGGTTCAAAAACGTACTTTGGTAGAAGACAAATTGCTTCCTTCTTTGAAACTAAGCGATCTATCTGGTGTTGACCCGCTTACAACTGAAATCTTGACGGTTATGGCTAACGCTTCCAGCTCATGGAAAGCTTATGATGCAATCGTTCAACCAGCAGTAGGCGCTGACATTAACGTTGGTATTCAAGAGCTTATCGGTAAAGTAAGCACACCAGAAAAAGTAGCTGCAAAAATTCAAGCATCGCAAGATAAAGCGAACGCAGCTAAGTAATCGCAACACATTACATTCGATCCTGCTATGCAAGAGGGTGTGCTTCCTTCCTGGAGGGCACCCTCTTTTAACGCTAGGACAAAAGGAGGACATTATGAACAGAGCGCTCAAAAATCCGATTACTTACGTGGCGTTCATTATTCCGACGCTTGCTTTATATGCTTTGTTTTTTGTTTATCCCGTTATCGTATCTTTTTTTTACGGTTTCTTTCGTTGGGATGGCATTACTGAGAAGGTGTTTATCGGATTTGATAACTTTACGAGATTGTGGCAGGATGAAATTTTTAGAAAAGCACTTTTAAACAACTTTTATTTCATGGCGTTTTCCCTAATCGTGAACATTCCGCTCGTCTTCTTGATTTCGATCATTATTAGTAAAGTTAGACGGATGCGTGACTTTTACAAATCGGCCGTATTTGTGCCGGTTGTTATATCGACGGCTACTGTAGCCATATTGTTCGGCGTTTTGTACAACTATGATTCAGGAATGATCAATCAATTAATTCGTCTTGTTGCACCAGAAAGCTGGGCGCGCGAATGGTTGTCGGATCCCAAGCTTGCAATGCTCTCGATTCTTATCGCGAATGCATGGCAAAATATCGGCTTCTTCATAGTACTTTGTTTGGCAGCAATTCTAAACATTCCGAAAGAAATTATCGAAGCTTCTAAGCTGGATGGCGTAACCGGCTGGCAAGAAACATGGATGATCACATTGCCGCTTGTAAGACCAATCCTATTTGTAATGCTGCTTCTTTCTGTTTCGGGAACGATGAAGGTGCTTGATATCGTACAAATCATGACGAACGGCGGTCCTTTCCAATCCACAGAAGTTATGGCGACTTATATGCTTAAAGTTGGCTTCCGCTCTCTTGAACTTGGATATGGCAGCGCGATCGGTGTTGCGATGTTCATTATTATTTTGATTCTTACGGGTATTTTACAGCGCATCACAAAAAGCGAGGAGGTGCAGTACTAATGGAACGTTCCCGAGGCACACAATGGTGGATGCATACATTTTTAATGGGGTATGTTGCAGTAGTGCTCTTCCCTCTGTTATGGTTATTCATGTCATCATTCAAAACAAACCGTGAAATAACTGTAAATACATGGTCTTTGCCAACTAGCTTTAACTTCGATAACTATATCGCTGCTTGGGAAACGGCTAATATTGGTAAATATGCGCTGAATAGTACAATTGTAACCGTTGCAGCTTGTGTATTGACGCTCCTTTTTGCAGCGATGACCTCATTTGCGATTGCGCGGATGAAGTACACGAAGATGAATAAAGCTGTTTATAATTTCATTTTGCTTGGCCTAATCGTCCCAGCGGGTGCATTGTTTATCCCGTTGTACCGTTTAATTCAAAAGATCCATTTGTTTGGACAGCCATTATATGATACGCATTGGTCATTAATTTTGGTATACACCACATATGCTTTGCCGATAACCGTGTTTATTATTTATGCATTTATGCTTTCGATTCCAAATGAACTTGAGGAAGCTGGCATTATGGACGGGCTAGGCGCAAGCGGTCTGTTCTTCAGAATTATTATTCCGATTTCGATGCCGGCACTAGTTACTGTTTTTATTTTAAATTTCATTGRCAATTGGAACGAATATATTTTGTCCCAACTATTTATAACATCTGAATCACTCAAAACACTTCCAACGGGTATGGCAACCTTTAATGATGGCTATCGCACAAACTTTGCATCGCTGTCTGCTGCGGTAATCATAAGCATTATTCCGGTCCTGGTTGTGTATGTGTTTTTGCAGCGTCAAATCATTGAAGGTATGACTGCAGGCAGTGTGAAGGGATAAGAAAGAAGGAGCCTCCTAGATGAACTTGAGACCGAAATTGATGCTTGCATTCATATTTCTGATCGTCATTCCGATGATTGGCCTCGGCATATTCTCATTCATTAACTCTGAGACGCTGCTGGAGAAAAAGTATAGCGAGCAAACCGAAATTTCGCTCAGGGCTGTAGGAGGCAATATTCATTATTTCTTTCGAGAGCTTGATCAGCTATCCGATGGTAATTTAACGAGCACAGAAGTGCAGGATACACTGAAATACAGCTCGTATAATTCCAATGATGCCGGCACACTCATTCAAATTAACCAAGCAGAGAAAGAAATGAAACGGATTTTGTTCCAACACCCCGCTGTCAGCTTTGTTGTGCTGTATGCGAAGGATGGGACAATGTTCCGCTCTTACCGCAACGATCCGACGACGTTCAAGCCTATTTCCTTCGATATGCTCAAGCAGCATTCTGTTTATAAGGATGTAATGAATCTTGGCGGACGTCCGCTTTGGATTGGACCTTATGAGCAGCGTGAGCTGACAGGTGTTGAACCGCCTCTATTTACACAAATTCGTGTCGTTAAAGATATTGAGTCATTTAATGATTTGGGCGTAATGATTACGCAGTACAAAACGGAAGAAATATCGAGCATGCTCAAAACCTTTCAAAACCCGCAATCCAATGCAGCTGAAACAAGATACCTCATTGTCAATAAAGCAGGCCTTATTATGCTGGACAGCAAAAAAAAGATGGATGGTCATAATATAAATGAACAGACCGATTCATTGCCTCAGCACACGAATAACTACAACAGCTCGCGAGAAAAGTTTGAAGGTATAGACAGTCTTGTTTCTTCCTATCAATTGGATCGCAATGGTTGGATACTCGTGTCCATAAAGCCTTGGGATTCACTTACTAACGAAAATGTTCGGTTTGTCCAGTGGATTGGGATGATTACGGTCCTTGGTTTGCTATCGGCGGTATTGTTCAACGTCTTTTTTGTTAACCGAGTAGCGAAAACGATCATTAAAGTTGTTCGTAAAATGAGATTGGTTGAGCAGGGGTTGCTTGATATTCGAGTAACAGCTCAAGGTAAGGATGAAACCTTTCTACTGGCCAACAGCTTCAATAGTATGGTTGAGCGAATCGGCAATTTGCTAAGTGAAGTGCGCAGAGAGCAGGCACGTAAGCAGCATGCGGAAATGATGCTTATGCAGGCACAGATTAAACCGCATTTCCTATTTAATACGCTCGAATCAATTAATGCTCTTGCAGCACAAAATGAAGGCGCAAAAATTATGTTGATGGTGCGCAGATTAAGCAATTTGCTTCGCACAAGCATGCATCAATCCGAAGAAATAAGGATCAGTCAAGAAATTGAGCATGTCCGCAGTTATTTGGAAATACAGAAATACCGCTTCGAGGAGCTTTTCTCATACGAATTGAATGTCCCGGCAGAAGCACTAGATTTCTCCATACTAAAGCTTTCGCTTCAACCGCTCGTAGAAAATAGCATTCAGCATGGGTTTGATGGTTATGAAGACGGACAAGGCAGGATATCAATTGACGTAACTGCTGAGCCTCATCAGATCGTCATTATGGTTCGTGACAACGGATTAGGCATGAGCTCCAGAGTGCTGACTAAGCTGTCAGCAGAGTCAGACTCTGAAAGCAAGCAGACGGATGCTGCGCAAATGGGTGAGAGAAGAGGACTTGGATTACGAAATGTTGCAGATCGCTTGCGCATACATTATGGTCCTGCGTTCGGTTTGTGGATTTGTAGTCAAGAGGGCAGCGGGACCGTTATTCGCTGTGTAATTCCGAAGAGCAGAGGTGATCAGCTATGACGGGCAAAGTACTCCTAGTTGACGATGAGGCACATATTACGAGAAATTTAGAAAAAGTTATTCCCTGGGAAATGCTAGGTCTTACCGTTGGCGGTACAGCTAAAAATGGTGTTGAAGCGTTAGAGCTAATGGAGCAGCAACATTTTGATTTATTGCTGTGCGATATTCGCATGCCGGTTATGGACGGCTTGGAGCTTGTTCGGCATATCCGTGATAAAGCAATGACTTGCGATATTATTATGCTGTCGGGATATCAGGATTTCGCTTATACGCGAACAGCAATTCAATTTGGCGTCAACGATTATGTGTTAAAGCCGATACCTTATGATGAATTGACTGGTGTTATTGCTAGAGTGATGTCTACTCAGCGCAGTAAGCAGAAGCTGCAGCAGGAAGAGAAGCAGAAGCTCGGCCGGATGATCGATCTCGCTAGCGAGAAAATTTTGTACGATATTATTATGGATTATACCGATGTTACTGCAGATAATTGGMTCTTGACCGGAGATGAACAGCAGCTCAAGCGGCAGCAGTTCGTCTTAATTGTGCTTGATCTTGATGTAAGCTCGGAGAAGACGAAGGATTGGCGTGACTGGTCCGATAAGGAAAGAAAGCTGTGGAATTTTGCTGTATGTAATGTACTTCGGGAGAAGCTGCAGCAAAATGGGCTGCATCATGCGGTCATTCAAATTCGAGATGGTGAGTGGTGTGTACTCATTGAAACGGAGAAAACGGCTGAATTTGATATTGCCTTCATTAAAAACTGGGCAGACATGTTGTTGTCTGCGATTAAGAGCCATGTAAAGCTGAATTTATTTGCAGGTATTTATCATAAGTTTGCAGCGGTTGCTGACTTATCCCAAGCCTATAAGCTAGTACAGCAAGGGATGCAGCTTACGCCTGTCCATGACATTATCGCTATTTATCCATCCGCTCAGCAAAAATCATCGCAAGCAGATCAAGCGTTTTGGGATACTGCGGAGAAATTAATTGGAGCGGTTAAACGCGGGGATACGATAAGCGTAGACAGCGAGCTTCAAAGTATTACGCTGCTGTTGCAGAGAATGAATGAGCCTTCATTAAATCGTGTAAAGCCGCTGCTTCATTTCTTTGTCCTGCATCTTATGCGCGAGATGAAAGAAATGGGCGTATTTACTCGCGAGCAAGAGGATATGCTTTGGCGGAGATTGGATCGCCGCTTTGGCATTAAGGATTTATTATCAGTTATTCGTCAAGTTACGAATACGGTCTCGGAGAAATCTATGGATAAGAAAAAGCAATCGGAACGTTCAATGGCTGAAGCGAAAGCCTTTTTGGACCGCAATCTTTATCGCGATCTAAGTGTTGAAGAAACGGCAACTCATGTCGGTTTAAGCACCTCTTATTTTAGTTTATTGTTCAAGCAGACTTTTGGCGAAACGTTTATCGAATATGTAACGCGGCAGCGGATGGAGCGCGCGAAGGCAATGCTTGGGGAATCACTCAAGAGCGTTGCACAAATCGCGAAGGAAGTCGGTTATGCGGAGCGGCGATATTTTACAAAAGTATTTATGAAATATACAGGTGAGAATCCTACCGATTATCGTACGAGACGGCAAGAGGGCGGACAACATAACGAGGCTTTGAATGAGCCGTCGTAATAGGGTTGATAAGTGAAGGGACGGGGAAGCATTGACGACAACGCGTGAGTGGGATAACTGGAGCTTGAAGAAGAAGGTTGGACAATTATTTGTATTTGGTTTTCATGGCTTTGAGCCAACGGCGCAAATCAAGCAGTTAATTGAAACGAGCGGGATTGGCGGAACGATCTATTTTTCCCGCAATGTGAAAGATGCTAAGCAGGTGCACAAGCTTAGCGGCGAGCTTCAAAGCATCGCAAGAAAAGCTGGCAATCCGCCTCTATTCGTAGCGATCGATCAAGAAGGCGGCATGGTTGCAAGACTAGTTGACGGTGTAACGCTTATGCCGGGCAATATGGCACTTGGTGCAACCGGCGATAAGGAGAGCGCTAGAGAGACAGCATTTGTATGTGGTGAAGAGCTTCGTCAATTGGGTGTTACGATGAATTATGCGCCTTGTATTGATGTTAACAATAATCCGGATAACCCCGTTATTAATGTACGTTCGTATAGCGACCGCTCTGATGTTGTTGCGGAACTCGGAGCAGCCGCAGTAGCAGGCTATCAAGCTGCACGAGTTGCTGCGACAGTTAAGCATTTTCCAGGGCATGGCGATACGGCGGTGGATTCCCATCATGCGCTGCCGATATTGCTGCATGGGCGTGATCGATTAGATGCGATTGAGTTGAAGCCATTCCGCGCTGCAATTGAAGCAGGCACGGATTGCATTATGACAGCGCATGTTTGCTTGCCTGCGCTTGATCCATCCGGCGTGCCATCGACTTTGTCAGAGCCTGTCATCACGGGGTTACTGCGCAAAGAGCTTGGTTATGACGGGATTGTTGTGACAGATTGTTTAGAGATGGATGCGATTGATAAAACCTATGGTCCAGAGCAGGGCGCTATTAAGGCGCTGCAAGCGGGAGCCGATATGGTGCTGATCAGCCATACATTTGATAAACAATGGGCTGCCCTAGAAGCCGTTGTGCGTGCTGTTGAGAATGGTGAGCTTGCAGAAGCTCGTATTAACGAGGCGCTAAATCGGATTATGACACTTAAGGAGAAGCTTGTGCTTGAGGAGCCTTTGCTGCCGTGGTCACAAGTGGAATGGGAAATTGGTACGGAAGTAAATCGAGCGGTTGCAATTAAATGGAGCGAGGCTTCAGTTACATTAGTAAAAGACGATGGGCCATTGCTGCCATTAAGCCGCGAGAAAAGCACGCTCGTATTGTGGCCCAAAATTGTCCCTGTTTCGGTGGCTGACGAAATGCTATCAGGCGACGGCTCATTAGGTCACTTTCTTGGGGAGTATGGAGCTAATATCGTCGAGCGTCAAATGGATGACGACCATCCACTCGCTGATTTGGAAACATTCTCACAAATTGTCGTTGTCACTTACGACGCTTCGAAGCATCCGGTAGAGCGCGATATTGCACGCGAGGTCGTAAAATTGGCACCGGAGCGTACGATAGCTGTGTCGGTTCGGAACCCGCTTGATTTATTGCTTTATCCGGAAGTGAAAACCTATTTGGCAGTGTATGAGTGTCGTCCACTCGCGCTTGCTGCTGCAGCGAGAGTATTGTTAGGTGATCTCAAACCGCAAGGCAAGCTGCCGTTAGAAATATCGGCTGCTTATCCATTTGGCTGGAGTGCTGCTGTCCATAGCTAATATAAACCAAAGCTGGGCCGCGAGATATATCTCGCGGCTATTTTGTATGGAACACTTATTGTCCAATCAAATTGGAATAGGTTAAGTCATGCAAAATATAGGCAAGGAAAAAAACAACACAGTCATTCTCATAGCGATGCTGAACCTTCACCAGCTGGTTATAATAAGTATCAGCGTAATGAGGGTTATTTCGCATCTCAAGGCTTGCTTTGATTAAGGCGTCCAGCTTGTCGGAAATATCAACGAGCTCGCCATTTGCATCTGCTGACTTGCTGTGTACTATGAATTCGGTCATATCTTCATGAAAAAACGATGGAAGCTTATTAATCATGAACTGAGCGGTTTCTTTCTCGTATTGCTCGAAAGCGTGTTTAATGTCTGGATTATTGTGCTTGAAATTCGATACAACATCGCCGGATAAAGCTTCAGGCAAATCATGAAGGGCAGCTTTGGCGAGCAGCTTATAGAGATCGATATTTTTATTGCCGAAGCGCTCGATTTCAAGAAGCCCATTAAACAAAGCAAGTGAAGCGACTCGGAAAGAATGTGTCGCATCATTGTCTGGAACGAGATTATAGCTGCCGTTCCATCTTTTTACGGTATCGAGATTCATAATGTATTGGATAAATTCATAAAAGCCATCATGTTTATCGTATTCATCGAGCAGCCAGTGTATGGATGGAAGCTCTGTGCTTCGCAGCACTTGTTCAAGCTCCTTATATTTGGCATGAAAGAAAGGATTCGTGTCATAACGGGATTCTCTGTGACAATACAAATAGGCATCCAACGTATCGATGGCATCAACTAATCTTCCAATAGGAGAATCATCT
>NZ_JBFRDK010000040.1:0-41740 GCF_052113545.1 Paenibacillus sp. TAF43_2 | reverse complement strand
GGGCTTCGCCACACACTTACAATCGCCTGTCAAGTTCTTTTTCCTCATTTGGGCAAAAAAAGAGCAGGCTATCTTTTTGATAACCTGCTCTTTTGCATTCTATTGAACTTACACCTTAACTTAATGACATTGCCCAATTGGGCTGCTTTTTACTTTATTAATCGTAGCTGGGAAGTAGCATGAGCTATTCCTTAACCGCACCAATGACAATCCCTTTTACAAAGTAACGCTGCAAGAAAGGATAAACCAATAGAATCGGTAATGCGCCGATAAAGATCTGCGATGCGCTAATGGTTCTTTGCGACATATTGGCAACCATTTGCGGATCAAGCTTAGTCATATCCTTTTGAACGATAATCGTTTGCATGAAGCTTGCAAGAGGCAGCTTCTCAGCATCTTTCATATAGATGATACCGTCGAAATRGGAATTCCAATGTCCGACCATAATAAACAAGGAAACCGTTGCAATCGCAGGCAAGGAGATCGGCAAATAAATCATGAAGAAAGTACGCAGCTGGCCGGCTCCATCAATGAAAGCAGCTTCTTCCAGATCCTTTGGAACAGTACGGAAGAAGTTTAGCAAAAGAATAACGTTATAAACGCCGACTGTACCTGGCAGAATAAGCGCCCATAAAGTATTCATTAGTCCGAGCTTAAGGATGAGGAGGTAGCTTGGAATAAGTCCGCCTGCAAATAGCATCGTAACGACAAAATACCAAAGATAAACGTTGCGAGCACGGAAGATATGAGAATCTTTGGACAGCGCATAAGCAGCAAGTGTACTAACTAGCATAGCAAGCGCCGTACCAAGGATGGTCCGCTGTGTCGACACCCACAAGGAAGTTAGGAAATTGCTGTTGTCGAACGTCTTGGCATAGGCTTCTAATGTGAAACCGATCGGCCAAAAAGTGACCAATCCCGCATTGGCGGGAGCGGACGCACTCATGGAAACCATGAGAAGGTGATATAGCGGCAGCAAGCATAATATGGAAAGAAGAATCAAAAACACGTTGTTAAATATGCTGAAAATACGGTATGGCAGTGTTTTATGGTGCATACGTTGTCACCCTTTCTAGAAGATTCGGTAACCGGCAAATTTATAAGCAAGACGATAAGAGATTACGATTAGAATCAAGCTGATCCCTGATTTAAACAGGCTAACGGCTGTTGCAAAGCTGAATTGACCGCTGAGTAGACCTTCACGATAGACAAAGGTGTCAATAATATCACCCTGCTGATAAATCAAAGGACTGTACAAGTTGAACACTTGGTCGAAGTTTGCATTTAGTACGTTACCAAGCGCCAAGGTTGCAACTACAATTGCAATTGGAATGAGTGATGGAATCGTAATATGCGTCGTTTGCTTGATACGGCCTGCACCGTCAACTTCAGCAGCTTCATAAAGTGCTGGATTAATACCGGCAAGCGCTGCAAGGAAGATAATCGTATTGAATCCAAATTCCTTCCATACATCACTAAAAATAATGGTGAAGCGGAACCAGGCGCCATCGCCCAAAAAGAAAATCGGCTTAATGCCGAATACATTGCTAATAAATTGATTAATGATTCCTGTCTGTGCGAGCATATCGATCAAAATTCCGGATAGCGTGACCCAGGAAAGGAAATGCGGCAGATAGACGAGCGTTTGGATTGATCTTTTGAGCCCCATGTTCCTGACTTCATTCAGAAGCAAAGCAAAAATGAACGGAATGATTAAGTTCAGCACGATTTTGGAGCAAGCAAAAAATAGGGTGTTCCACGTAATTTGCAAGAAATAATCATTTTGAAACATGTATTCAAAATGCTTCAAGCCTACCCATGGAGAGCCCATCATTCCAAGCGAAGCTTTATAATCTTGAAACGCCATCATAATACCTGTCATCGGTATATAGGAGAAGATGAAAACCGAAAGTACCGCCGGCAGCACCATGAAATGCAGCATCCAAGGTTGTTTATATTTGTGTTTTGTTTTTGCTCGTGGTGTGGTCTCCAAAGTCACTTGCTTTTCTGTGTTTGCTTCCATAGCTATCCCCCGTWCCATAAAATTGGTTTGTGTATAATAAGAAACCCTGCTATATATAGTAACAAGCATTTCTCTTACTGGACTATAGGACAATGTTAGGATTGATATGGTTTTGTTAGGGGATATCGTCTGGAGGAATGAATGATGGAGATTAGTAACGGTCTTGCTTTTGTCAAAAGAAAGATGGGTGCTCGGTTTAGCCTGTTTTCTAAAATGAATGGGTTGATCTTAATTTTGTTCATCCCCATTGTAATCATGTATACGTATTCAAATGACGTAGCCTTTAACGTTGTCAGCAAGGAGCTTAAGCTATCGAACACGAGACAGTTGTCCTTTTTGTCCAGTCAAATTGACTCGCGGATTAATCAGATGGTCGATTTCTCCAATACATTCTCGAAAGATCCGAATGTGCAGAGATTTAATGGGCTTAAAATATGGGAAGATCGTTATGACCGCATGCAGACCCGCTTTATCGTTCAAGAGAAGATGGCACTGCAATCAGGCGTCATTAACATATGGCCAGTCAGATACACTGTATACTCGCAGCAAAACAAAGAGTTGATATCAAATTACAACAATCCTGCTGAGTACGATGAGGAATTTTTAAAGCGAAACATGAGCGGGAAATGGACTTATGGCAATGGTGAAGCCAAGGCTGATAATGAGGCCAGTTACTTTCATTGGTTTTATACCGAATCATATGGGCAGCAAGGAAAACTGAATGGAAGCAATCTAGTCATTGAAGCGAGCTTCAGTTATGAAAATATTCAAAACATGCTGGACACCTATAAATCAGGCGGACAGGGCGACCCGATTTTTTATCATAAAGGTGACGCTCCGATTACGAACCGCAGTGCGGATCAACAGCTTTCAGGAGAGTTGGTTTCCTACTTGGACGAGCAGTCGCTGGAAGACACAACACAGCAGGTAGTGAAGCTGCATGGTGAGAACTATTTGGTGAGCTCGGTTAAATCCACTTATTTGGGCTGGCATTTGGTTGACGTTGTTCCGCTCGACCAAATATTGAAGCCGATATCGATCACTCGCAATTTGTTTTATGTTTCGATGATTTTGTTATTTGTTGTGGGCATATCTGCTTCCATCCTGCTTTATCGTAATGTGCAGCGGCCGATCAGGCAATTGATCAAAGGTTTGCAAAGCGTACAGCGGGGGGATTTCTCGTTTCGGATCAGCTCAAGCGTAAATAATGAATTTTCATTTTTATTTTACCGCTTTAACGATATGTCACGACAAATTCAGGACTTAATTGAAAATGTGCTGAATGAAAAAATTCGGTCAAGGGAAGCGACATTAAAGCAATTGCAGGCTCAAATTAATCCGCATTTTCTATATAACTGCCTGGGCTATATAATTAATATGGCACAGATGAAAGAACAGGAAGYGGTTGTGTCGATGGCATACAACTTAAGCGCCTATTATCGCTATACGACTCGAACGGAGAGACAAACTGCCGCGCTGGACGAAGAAATTAAATTACTTATTAATTATTTGGACATTCAGAAGCTGCGCAACGGCAGAATAGATTATACAATAGATATCCCAGCAGAAATGCTGAAGCAGCGCATACCGCCGCTTATGCTTCAGCCTATCGTAGAAAATGCGGTCATTCATGGCATAGGAAAATCCTATACATCTGGTGAAATTCGAATTACCGGCGAGATGTCAGACGGGTTATGCAAAATATATATCGATGACGATGGCCCGGAGCTTGAGTCAAGTGTGCTTGAAGCGTTGAACACAAAGATGAGCGAGCCATTGAAAGAGGAAATGGGCTGCGGTCTTTGGAATACGAATCAGCGTATCATTCATCAATTTGGCGATAAATCTTATTTATGCTTCAAAAAATCGCCATTAGGAGGATTTCGGACAGAAATCGTATGGGAAACAGCATCTGGAGAAGAACAGAGACCTTATCCTACTTTAMAAGGAGACACACAACATGCAGATGATAATCGTAGATGATGAAGCACACTGGGTAGAGAATTTATCGATGCACAAGCCTTGGCATACACTTGGTATTGAGCAGGTTCATAAAGCTTACTCTGCACATGAGGCGCTTCAAATTATAGAAACGAATCCCATTGATATTGTCATATCCGATATTTTAATGCCCGAAATGACGGGGCTTGAACTCATAGAGAAAATCCGGGAACGCGATAAAAGAATGAAATGTATTATTTTATCAGGACATTCGGACTTTGAATTTGCCAAAAAAGCGGTCCAAAATCAAACGGTAGATTATTTGCTAAAGCCGCCGTCGGATAACGAGCTATTCAGCGCGGTTAAGACTGCGATTGACCAATTGCAAGCGGAATGGGAAGCGGTCAGCTCGCAGGAGCGGACGGAGTATACGCTGAGGGAGAACCTGCCGCTGCTGCGCGGTCAGTTGCTGATTGATGCGCTAAAAGGCTACCGGATGTCTGCTGATGAATGGACTCGAAAGCTTGAAAGCTACGGCTTGCCGTTCAGCTATGGAGACTGCACATTGCTGCTCGTACGTATGGAAGAGGAATTTGGGCAATATACAAGTAACGGTCAACAGCTGATGGAATATGCCATTATCAATATGGCGGAAGAGATCTTCAGTGAATTTTCTGAAGTATGGGGAGTTAAGGAGGAGCATGGTTATTTGGTGTTCTTGCTTCAACTGAAGGATAAGGGTTCAATCCCTGGAAAAGAGAAGATTTTGGAGAAGCTTGCGATTCAGCTTCAGCATAAAGTAAAACAATTTTTGAAGGGCTCCTTATCCATCGTACTATCAGAATCTTTCAAGTTTCCTGAACAGCTTCAGGATAATTATCGCAAATCGTTTGCTTACTTTAGGCAAATCGTAGGGGACGAGCGAGAATTTGTTATGCGGGTTGGCGATATGGAGCCAAGCGTATCGCATGGTCCGTTGGACGCTCTTTATATGCCGCCGTCTTTGATCAGCTTATTAGAGGCTGGGCGCTGGGAGGCTGCGGAGGATAAGCTGGTGGGCGTTTGCGCGGAGCTCGACGAGAGATGGTCCGACTCATGGGAGCATTGCATGGAGGCTGGATTTTTGATCGCCTCCTCGTTCACACAGCTGGCACATCGGAATGGGCATACGCTGGTCAAGCTGCTAGGGGCAGATATGGAGCCTTTGCAAAGCGGAGAAGCTTTTACATCGATCAGCAAGCTGCGCAAGTGGTCGCTTAACGTGCTTTCAAAGCTGAAGGACGGCACCTCAAGTGAAATTAAAGATATACGTTCTTCTTATGTGAGGAAAATTCAAAATTTCGCGGAGGAGCATCTTCACGAAGACGTTTCTTTGCGAGCGCTCGCTGACCATGTGAATTTGCATCCTACTCATCTATCCAAAATATATAAGATTGAGACGGGTGAAGGCATAAGTGATTATATATCACGTCTGCGGATGGAACGAGCCTGCCATAAGCTGAAAACGACAAGCAAAAAGATTTATGAAATTAGCATGGAAATCGGCTATTTGGACCCGGCTTATTTTATCAAAGTGTTCAAACGCCAGTATGGTGTAACACCGCAGGAATATAGGGACGGCAATCAATAGCCTAACAGAGTCCTATGGAAACTAACAATGTCCTATAGATACCCCCCCGTACAAATTGTTAAAGTTACTCATGTAAGGATCTTACACCGTAGGGGGAAAAGAAAAATGGCTAAATTCAAAAAAGCAGGGCTTCTACTTGCAGCTTTGGGACTCGTTTTCGTTACAGCTTGCAGCGGTAATACCGGCAAGAACGCAAACAAAGAAGAGTCAGGTTCAACGAATACTAGTACTAGTACAGCTGATAGCGCATTCGCCGCTGGCAAATACGATCCACCGATTGAAATCAGCACCGTATTGATGCCGATTAAGAACTATGGCGGTAAAGGCGATACGAAGGAAAACAACGTCCATGATCGTTGGATGCTTGAAACACTTGGTATTAAACATAAGGATACTTGGTATCCAGCAAGTGATGATCAATACAGACAAAAGCTTCAACTTGCGATTTCTTCAGGCGAGAAGCTTCCGGATTTTGTAAAGGTACCAACAAACGCTGTATTGACTAACCAACTCATCGATTCTGGTCAGTTTATTGCAATCGATGAGCTGTTCGACAAGTACGCAACAAAAGTTTGGAAGGACCATGCTGAGAAAAACCCTGAGCTTTGGTATCCCTTTACAAGAGATGGCAAGAAATACAATGTGCCATTGATGGAGTACACGAACAATGACAACACGCTGCTTTGGCTTCGTGAAGATTGGATGGAGAAGCTGAAACTAGAGGCTCCAAAAACAATTGCAGATCTTGAAGTCATTATGGACAAATTCAAAAACGAAAACCCTGACGGCCTAGCGCCAAAAGATGTTTATCCACTAGCGATTTCTTTGAAAGGCGCTACGAACACTTGGATGGGCGGACTTGATTGGTTATTCGGTGCTTATGGTTCTGTTCAAGAGCAATGGAACAAAGATAAAGACGGAAATCTTGAATACGGTTCCGTAAATCCAGGAGCAAAAGCAGCACTTGCGAAGCTTCAAGAATGGATGAACAAAGGTTATATCCATGCAGACTCCGCTTTGTGGGATGAAGGCAAGTCAGCAGAAAGCTGGACAAAAGGCGCAGCAGGCATCTTGCCAGGCGCAAACTGGGTACCAGATTGGCCGGCTCCAGATTTGTTGAAAAACGTCCCAGGCTCCAAATATAAAGCTTACCCGGTACCTGCAGGTCCGGACGGTTACATGGGTACAAAATGGCAGAACTCTGGCGTAAACGCTAGTATTATGATCAACAAGGATGCGAAGCATCCGGAAGCTATTTTCTTGTACTACAACTACTTGCTTGAAAACCTAGCGAATCCTACGGTTGGCAGCAAATATGAGCATGGCTTTGCACAAGGCTATGACTGGGATATCGTAGACGGTCAACCAACGAGCAACAAGGATAAAATCCCTGGATTCACGAACGAATTCCCGTTCCTAACAGGTCCGGCTCGTATTCCTGATCTATTTATGACAACTTTGGTTAAGCTTGCTGATGGAGCTGCTCCGGAAACACCTTACGAGAAACAAACGGCTGAATTCCGCAAACCTGAAAACTGGTATGCAGCAAAAGTCGTTATGGATCAAAAGGATATTCGCAAGCAAAACTACTTTACAGGTGCAGCAACAGAAACAATGGTTTCGAAATGGAACTTGCTGCGTCAATCCGAGATGGAAACGTTCAACAAAATCATCTACGGCAAATTGCCGGTTGATGCTTTCGATGAGTTTGTATCCAGCTGGAAAGCAAATGGCGGAGACCAAATCACAAAAGAAGTTAATGAGTGGTTCCAATCCGTTTCTAAGAAATAAAGATCTTGGCCCGCAGAGTCTTCTGCGGGCTTTTTTGTGTGTGCTGGGTTGTGTGGTGCGAATGGGGGAGGAGGTGGGTGGCACCAACAAGATAAAAAAGGGGATAGAGCGGCTGGTGCGTGGGAGGTGGATGGTTGTTTATGGAGCGGTGTTGGTGGTGAGTAAGATAGTTAGTAAGTCAGTAATTCAGTAAGTGAATGATTAAATGAATGAATGTCGGACGCTCATGTGTGGAACTATGATAGCGGGTATTCTGTAGTGGACTATTGGGTGTGGAACGGTAATGGTGGTGTGTTTGGGCATGGAGCAGCGCGGATGTTGTGTGTTTGGCGAAGGATTCGGAGTAGAACGCTGCAATGTGGAATGGATGAAGCAGACTTGCTTGAGCGTAACGGACATCAGAGCGCTTATTTGAGTAGAATCTGCTGTTTTTGCAGAGCTAACGGACATAGGTTCCGTTATTTGGGCTAAAGTGCTTGAAATTAGTACCTTTTTACTAGAATAACGGAACCTATGTCCGTTAAATTCTAGATTAGACATAATTATTGGAAATAGCGGAACCTATGTCCGCTAGGTGCTAGCCCATAAATGCCAAGCAATGTTTTTGAGGTGATCTGGTGTCAAAGATTTCGAACGCAGAATATATGGATGAATGTGAGAAAAAGGTCTGAAGGGTATATGCATGAAAGATGATCATGCTACGAAAGATGCGGGTAGTGTGGGCTTGGTAAACAATTATGTGTGGAGCGGTGATTGTGAAGTGGGAGTGGGAGTGGGAGTGACGTGGATGACGATTTTGCTTGGAAAACGACAGGTGGCGTGGTAAACAATTGTGCATGGAAGAGTGATGGTGACGACGAACGAGCGCGGAACGAAGCAAAAAGTATGGTTGAGTGGACTATTGTATGGGAACGGTGATTGTGGTGTGGGTGTGGGAGAGGGTGTGGAGGGAAATCGTGCTACTAGAGATGTGGAAGTATTGTGTGCGAGCAACATTATGTGGAACAGTAATGGTGGCTTGCTTGTAGCGGACGTTTGAGTTCGGAACGGTGAGGATGTTGTGTGTGTAGCAAATGATTCGGTGTAAAACGCTACAATGTGGAATGGATGAAGCAGACCTGCTTGAGCGTAACGGACATCAGAGCGCTTATTTGTGTAGAATCGACTGTTTTTGTAGAGTTAACGGACATATGTTCCGTTATTTGGGCTAAAGTGCTTGAATTTAGCGCTTTTTTAATAGAATAACGGATCCTATGTCCGTTAAAATCCAGATTAGAAGTAATTATTGGAAATAACGGAACCTATGTCCGTTAGATGTAAGCCAAATGATGCCCAGCAATGTTTTTGAGGTTGTGCTTGTTGGAAATAACGGAACCTATGTCCGTTAGATGTAAGCCAAATGATGCCCAGCAATGTTTTTGAGGTTGTGCTTGTTGGAAATAACGGAACCTATGTCCGTTAGATGTAAGCTAAAGGATGCCAACACCGTTTAAAGCTTGTGATTATTGGATGTCCGACATTTCGAGTATGCAGCATTCGTAAAAAATAGCTGCTCCAGCACCGCAATTGCCATCGTGTTAATGTGCTAATAAAGGTGCTGGGTTAGTTTGTATGGTGTATCGTAGTGGCTAAATGGACTTCGAAATCATCTGAATATATGCGGCATACATGCGTCCTAGCTCTCGTAATAACATCGGCTGCACAAATACGAGCACTAAGCCGATCCCGCCAGCTATCCAAGAGCGCTGTGCAGAAGTAATCTCTGCGTAAAAAGGAAAGAAGGTCCAGGTGGACTGAAATAGATCAAAGTTGAAGAAGTCTGCACTCACCTTATAGGCAAATGGGGAAAACATGACTGCATAGGCGGTAACCGGCAGGACAATCCCTAGTGTAAATCCGGTAATACCAATCGGAAGCTGCAATAGGCTGTACAGAATACCTTGGTAGGTTTGACCTTTTCCAAGAAGACGAAACATTGACCGCGAGCCTTCCCAGCTAAGGGATAGTTGATCGTTTACCCGATCAAGCGATTGGGAATTACCTCGATACCAAGCTAGAGTAGATTGTTGTTCCTTGACCATCATCCAGCGACACGCTGCAAGTGTCGCCCACAACATGGGCAATCCAACCCATAAGATGATCAGCGGCAAGCTTACTGATAAACCTGCAACAGCTATTACAAATGCTATGATTCCTTTCGGAAGCGACATTAGAAGCATGGCCCAAGCTTTTACGGCACTTTGTTTTTGCATGTATAGAACCCCTCTCTTACCAACACTTCCTTCAGTATAGAGGGATCATTCCACTTAAGCATTGATCCAAAGACTGGATAGCGTGCTCGACTTTGGTCTAGTATTCTTATCTTTTTTTTGGAAAATAAACTCAGACCAACCGTTCCGTATCCTGCGTTCTCTCAACCAACACGCGCATTAAGCCTTTTAAAACATGAATTTTTTGGAAGCAAAAAGCAAATACCTGCTCTCTAGTCAGTTCCAGCAAAATGGTGCGGCTAATGGCTGTACAATCGGCTGAACGCGGCTGTCCGTCGATGATGGCCATCTCACCAAAGCATTGTCCGACCTCGAGTGTTGCAAGCTGCTCAGATCCCTTATGCACTTGCACTTTCCCCTCAATAATTCCGTACATGGTGTCACCATCCTCACCAATGCCACAAATTCTCTCACCGGGCTCATACACGGACTCTTCCACCATTCTAGCCAGTTTTATAACGTCTTCTTGTGAGCAGTGGGCAAAAAGGCTAATCTTCTGCAGCACAAGAATACGCCTAATAATCGTCTCGTTTCGGTCTTCAGCTTCAATTGACGCAAGAGCATGATCCTCGACAGCGGCATCTTCTATTGCAGCTTCCACAATGGCTCTGGACACCTTCTCATTAGTGTTGCGCAATCGGAGCGACAACTGCTTCATCAGCTCCATAGCAATTTCGGTTCGATCAAAAATCATTTCGTAAAATGCACTCGAAGTCAGCTCGTATAGGACGACATTCTCTTCCGCTATAACGGTTGCAGAGCGAACTCTTTGCGTGATCACGCTTATCTCGCCAAAATAATCGTAAGCGCTGAGCTCATTAATTCTGTGGCCATGGATATAAATGCCTGTACGGCCTTGTTCAATAAGATAGAGAGAGTCACCAGCATCTCCTTCGCGAACGATTTCGACTCCTTTATTTATCCATACCTTTTGCAGGCGCATCGCGATGTTGTAGAAATCACGACCTGTTAAACCAGCAAACAACGCTACACGTTTGAGCAAATGAATTTGTTTCATAAGTGAATCCTGCTCAAGCTTATCGTTTGATTGTGATAAATAATCAATATTTAGATTAATCCAAGGATCGCCTTGATCATAAAACCACTGTATTGCTTCTTTAACATGCAATTCTGAGGGAGCTTCTTCTCCGGGAGTGGAAGACGATGAAATGATTTTTGTCATGTCAGTCCGCAATTTTCCTTTAAGCAGCTGGTCAATTACTTCAATGGCATTAGCCTGCTGCCTAGCATTGCCATCCTGCCAATTGGCATACACAGCGTGAATGGACCTTGAGTCATAAAGAAAGGCCAGCAGCTGAAAAATTCTTTTTACATGACGAACCCGCATCTGTTCAATCGCCTCAGCTAGATCACTCATGCGATTTGTATTACCGATAAGTGCAAGTTTCTCCACCCATTTAAAATAATAGGAAATCTCCTGATCAATCAAATGCTCAGCATGTTTTTTGTCAACCTGATTGGCTCCAGCATGAATCCGAGTTGCAGACTCAAGTGCTTTCTCCCTAAACTCGCTGGAAAAGAGCAAATAATGCCTCAATAAGGCATCTAGTGCAGCTTGTGTTCCGATTTCCTCTAATACGCGTGGCAAATGAAGGTTAAACTCTTTCGCAGTCATGCGGCTTTCAAGTATAGGAATGATGATGGCTTCATCATAGCTTGTTAATGCAGCAGTAGCTTGAAGCCTGACCTTGCTATCATCAAGAAGTGGAATAATGAACCGAACCAGCTCGGGTACTCGCAATGTGGAAGCAGACTCCAATGCCCGTATACGAACGAGATGGGAGGAGTCCTCGAACATCGGGATCAACGGTTTGTAAAAGCTGGCAATGCCAATTTGTCCGAACAGGCCTGCCATGGCAATACGCTCTTCTTCCTGTCCATTTTTGAGCAGCTCCTTTATTACGCCGACGGCTTGGAACATGCCTTCTATGCCGTAATATTTAATTAATCCGACGATGGCTGCTGCTCGTATATGAACATCCTCATCATGCAGATAGGCAGTAATGCGATCTAATTGCTCTTCCAGCGCATAGGCAGATAAGGCAAGGATGGCATGGGCGCGAATGGTAACTGATGATGAAGAAAGATGGGCTTCAAGCTTCCTTTCACCAAGGGCAGGCGTGCTCAATTGAAGGTATTTTAACGCTTCGATCTGCAGCTCCTGAACGGGATGCTGAAGCAGAGGCGTGATCTGCTCATTCATATCAAATTCTTGTATGCCGCTAAGAATCGCAAAAGCATATAAAGCCTGCTGCTTGTCGTGCTTATGCAGCGCTGACGCTAAAATTTGAATGCTCGCTGGATCTACGAAATCCGGCTCATCTTGCAGGTCCATGCTTTTCGATTGCAGAGTTGATAAAAGCATGCTTAAATAGTTTTTCTTAATTTTTATCGCCGCAACTATACAGCAGCCAATCAACGCAAGAATAAAATAACTGAATTGCTCAATCGCGAACCATTGCGAAAGCACAATGAGACTGATTGCCGCGATTCCTTTGGCACCATTTCGTACAATGCCATCGAGGAAACCTTTGGCTCTTCCGCGCCATTCGGGAGCAACGGGAAACATAATGAGCTGACTTACGGAGGAGTATATCGTATCACCAAGCACCTTATCGCTTGCTTTAACTGCAGTTGCAATGGCAAGCACAGGCATGATGAGGAGTGCGAAGCTTCCTGTAAACAAGACGATCGGAAAAACAAGAATCGCAGTCATGACACCGTAGCGGGTTATCATTTTTCCGGAAATGAATAATTGAACAAATAGCGCAAGCAATCCCGCAAATCCATAAAAGCTGCCCATAAAGCTGGCGAGCTCTTCATTTTGCAAGGTGCCGCGAAGAATAACTTTGAATTGATAATCAATAAGCGTAAGCGAGATTGTAAGTGTTCCGGCCATGATCGCCACATATTTAAGATGAGGCACGCTTTGGAATAAGCCTTGTTTCTCTTCAACGGCTCGCGTTTGTGCTTTGGATAACTTTTTAACAGTAGATTTAACCGCGAAAAACTCGGCAGGATTTGGCACTCCTCGCAGCAGCTTAAGGACAAATAACAGGCAAAGCAGCTGTGCAGCAGCATAGATGAAGATTAAATTTTCGGTTCCTAACGGCTGTACCAGCAGCTTTAGACCAAAGCCGCTCAAAATACCGCCAACAAGTCCACCGCTTCCTACAAAACCAATCATGCGTTTCGCTTTGCGCTGATCCATAATGGAGGTCGCAAACTGCCAGAAGCAGACGATCATCAAAAAGTTTAGTACATCGTATCCGATGTAGATGACGGGGAAAATCCAGCTAAAGCCGATTCCGACAGCAAGACGCGAGAGAAGCGCGAGCATAGAAGCAATGATTATAACTCTAACAACGAGTTGATCGGTGCGGAAGCGTCCGCATAGCTTTTGGTATATAAATCCGGTTAAGAGAAGGGTGGCTGCTTGGGGCAAATACATATAAGATAAGACGGATGCGTCGTATCTGCTGAGAAACAAAGTATCTGCAGCTGTTCGACTGATAGTAGAGGCAGCGACGATGAAAAACAGATAACCGAATAAATAAAATATTTTGCTATATTCTGTTCGATCGGATTGAAATTGACGTGAGAGCAGAGTGAATGGATTAACGATATTTTTCTTAGACATGATACTTTTTCCTCTCCGTTTCTCTTCCTGCCCGCAATTGCTTAAGAAGAATAGTATATATGAAGAAAATACATATTGGAACAAAATTTGCTAGAATACTGCGCGATACGTATGTTCTTTTGGAGCAAGTAGTAGATTCTTTGCTAAAAATAATGTCATGATTTATGCTGTCAGATATTGAAAATGATAATCGTTATCATTTATAATGGTAATGAATGTTTATATGTAATGCTTTCACAGGGAGAAGGGAGTGATCCGACACGATGAAAATGAGTGATCACCTAATGTTATGGAATCATGCTTCGATCAAAGTGATGGATATACGGCATACGGTCATGGAACCAGGCGAGGAGCTGCGATCGTATCGCTTGCCAACCAGCGCTTTTTTTTATGCGATTCGCGGCAGTGCGCAGATGTGGTCGGATGGAACGATGCACATGGTGAATCGATTTCATGTTTTGCATGGCGGCAAAGGAATGTGCCTGGATATTACCGCTCATGATGCTTTTGAATATTATCTGATTTTTTATAAAGCTATTCTCGCTTTGCCTTCTCGCCAACCTTTAATGAAGCTAATGGAGACGGAGAACCCATTCCAACTGCAATATAGCTTTGTACCTCATTATCCGATCCCCTTATATCATAGTGTTGAGCTAATGAGCAAGGAATGGCGTGAGCCGGAACTGTTGGAGAAATTACATATAAAAATGCTATTCTATCAATTTGCCTATGAGCTTTTAAGTCAAATGAGCAGTCAAAACGTAAAGACCCAAAAGGTGGACCTCGTGTCACAAGTGGTTCGTTATATTCATGAGCACTCTTCAGACCGAGTAACATTGGACGAGCTTGCAGAGCTGCTGGATTGCAGCGTCAGTTACTTATCAAGAAAATTCAAGCATGCGACAGGCAAAAGTCCCATTGAGTATTTGATTGCTGTTCGAATCGACAGAGCGAAGGAGCTTTTGCAAAATACAGATGCAACGCTGCAAGAAATAGCCGAGAGCGTAGGTTTCTCCGATGACAGCTATTTCAATCGCATGTTCAAAAAACATGTAGGCATGTCGCTTGGTCAATTTAAAGCAAAGGTTCAAAATAATCCTGTGGATCGTTCAAGATATACAATTGTCCCACGCAGAATCAGGCGTTATAGTGGTAATGGTTATGAAAATCATTATCAATACAAGAAAGTGGGAATATTCAAAATGTATAGAGGATCAAGAACACCAATGGCTGCATCATTATTGCTTTGCTTTGTTTTATTTCTCAGCGCCTGCTCTGCGGGTACGTCAAATACGAGTTCAACAAACGGAGGGTCGTCTGCACCAACCGCTAATGTGTCTGAAGCAGCTGCAACCGACTCCACACCAGCAAATGTTACCCGCGTAGTAAAACATGCGATGGGGGAAGCAACAATAACCGGCGCGCCTGAGCGTGTTGTCATACTTACGAACGAAGGAACGGAAGCGCTTCTTGCCGTTGGCATTAAACCGATCGGCGCGGTGCAATCTTGGATTGGCGACCCTTGGTACGACMATATCAAAGATGAGATGCAGGACGTTACCGTTGTAGGCGATGAACTGCAGCCGAATATTGAAATGATCGCGAGCCTGAAGCCAGATCTAATAATCGGGAATAAGGTGAGACAGGAAAAAATATATGATCAGCTAAGCAAAATTGCGCCGACCGTATTCGCAGAGGACTTGGTTGGAGATTGGAAAATCAACTTTAAGCTTTATATGGAAGCCGTGGGTAAGACGGAAGAGGGCGAAAAGGCGATGGCTGACTTCGACAAGCGTGTTGCTGAAGTGAAAGCGAAGCTAGGCAGCAAAGCGGATACGAAAATTTCGGTTGCACGCTTCTCCGCTTCCCAGGTACGAATCTATCAGAAGCAAACCTTCTCGGGCGTCCTCTTAAATGATTTAGGATTTGCACGGCCTGAGTCACAGGATAAGGATTCATTTATTGAAGTGATGTCCAAAGAAACGATTCCAAGCATGGATGGAGACGTATTATTCTACTTCGTCACGGAGGCAGCTGGGAAGACCGATGCATCCAAGGTGGTAGAGGAGTGGATGAACGATCCGTTATTCAAAAAACTAAATGTCGTGCAAAACAACAAGGTAATAAAAGTAGATGAAGCGATTTGGAATTCTGCTGGAGGCTACAAGGCTGCGAATTTATTGCTCGATGAAATTGTTGCCTATTTTGATGTAAAGTAGCTTAGCATTGTTAGTCAGCAAGCTGACGTCGTGACTATCAGACGTCAGCTTATTTTTGATGAAAGGAGTGAAGTTAACATGGCATTAAGGCTCCATAGCCGCAAAAGAAAGCTGGTGAGTCTGGTGGCAGGCGCCGTGCTGCTGCTCATTGGTATGCTCGTTAGTATTCTATATGGCATCCATCTATTCGAATTAAAAGATTTATGGCGTGCCTATACGCAATTTGATGGTTCGGATGCACATCTCATTATTAGAAATGCGCGAGTTCCTCGAGCATTAATTGCGGCAGCAGTAGGGGCGAGTCTTGCTATTGCGGGTGCAATCATGCAAGTGTTAACCAAAAATCCGTTAGCTTCTCCATCTATATTTGGCATCAATTCAGGCGCTGTTCTATTTATTGTTGTCAGCTTGGCTATGCTAGGCTCGTCACTAACTATGAATAGAATGGTTTGGATTGCTTTAGCAGGCGCAGCCACTACTTCTTTGCTTGTTTTTACACTGGGAATGCAGGGGAGAAGCGGTTTTGAGCCAATTAAGCTTACGTTGGCCGGGGCTTCTGTAGCTGCATTTGCTTCCTCTCTATCCTCAGGCATGATGCTGATAAATAAAGAATCTCTTGATTCTGCATTGTTTTGGATGGTCGGTTCTGTATCTGGGAGACAATTAAATCATCTAACTATTGTATTTCCTTATATGCTTCTAGGATGGGTCTTAGCGCTGCTATTGGCAGGCTCTTTAAACGTCATGGCTTTGGGTGATGATAGTGCCAAAGGCCTTGGCCAGCGAATGATGCTTATACGGGTTGTGYCTGTCCTTGCTGTTGTACTTCTAGCAGGAAGCTCGGTAGCGGTGGCAGGACCAATTGCGTTCATTGGATTAATTGTACCCCATCTCTGCAGATATATAGTTGGAAATGACTATCGCTGGCTATTTCCTTATTGTGCGTTGGTAGGAGCAATCCTCCTCGTATTCGCTGATATCGCTTCGCGGTTTATCCTTATGCCCAAGGAGGTACCTGTAGGTGTCGCTACTGCGCTTATTGGTGTTCCTTTCTTGATTTATGTGGCGAGAAGGAGTAAACATGCATAGAGGAATAGGCAAATCTATCTTAATACTCGCAATATTAAGCATCGCACTGATTGCGTTGTCTATTCTTTGTTTATCCATAGGCGGTGTAAGTATTCCTGTTAAGGAAATCTTCCTTTCACTGCTGGGTAAGAATAAAGAGGGCAGCGACTTAATTATTATGCAGTTTCGTATGCCGCGAATTGTGGCAGCTGTTTTAGTCGGCGCTGCTTTAGCGGTTGCAGGTGCTGTGCTTCAAGGCGTGATACGGAATCCGCTTGCATCACCAGATTTGCTGGGTGTGACCGGCGGGGCGTCAGTTGCGGTTGTAGCTTTTATGACGCTATTCACAGGATACAGTGTTCACTGGATTCCTTTCTTAGCTGTCGCAGGGGCTTTCGTTATTGCTGCTCTAAACTATGCGCTAGCTTGGAAAAATGGGGTTTCACCGTTCAGGCTCGTACTTATTGGTATTGGCATATCGACTGCTATGGGTGCACTTACGATATTTCTGCTTATTAGCGGACCAGCCTATTTGGCTGCGCAAGTGCTGAACTGGATGACCGGAAGCATCTACGGGACGAGTTGGAAGTATATTGAGGTGTTGTGGCCTTGGGTCGCCATCTTCATTCCATTATCCATTCTCTATGCAAAAGAGCTGAACGTACAATCCTTAGGTGAAGCAACGGCAATCGGATTAGGCAGCCGACTTCAATTAAGCCGTATGATCCTGCTGTTCTATAGCGTAGCGCTTGCAGGAGCAGCGGTCGGAATTGCTGGAACTATTTCCTTTTTAGGATTATTGGCGCCACATATGGCTAGAAAGCTTATCGGCCATTCTTATAAGCTAGTAATTCCAGTATCCGCTCTTCTGGGTGCGATGATATTGCTATTGGCTGATCTGGCGGGGAGAACGCTTTTCCAACCGCTTGATATACCAGCCGGCGTCTTTACCGCAGGTATAGGCGCTCCGTTCTTTATGTACCTTTTGTTTAAACGGAAAGCTTTTAAATGATGTTGTTCGCTCAAAAAGAAGAACGGCGACCGATTATGGTCGCCGTTTTTTCTTGTATAATTATTCTAGGAAGCTTAATAGCCAATGAATGCCTTGAAGCAGATTCTAAAACGGAATCGGTCGAGGAGAGCTAGCTAAAAAGAAAATCCCCCGTATTCTGAACAATTCAGGGGGATTTTCCGTGCTAATAGCAGCAACGATTAAACATGCTGCTATCCTAATAGCCTTATTTTCTGCTGCTTAAATTCATCTTCCGTTATAAGATTATCTCGCAACAATGAGGAAAGTTTTAATAATTCATCTGCAACTGAAAGTTGATTAGCGTTAGTCGGCTTTTCCGTTTCATCCACTTGCTTAATTAAAAAACTCAACATAGCATGCCAATGCGTAATTTCATTATCAACGGATCTGAACATTATATTGTCTTTAGTAATGCCCTTTGGGAAAATCTCAAACGTAATGCGATGGAAAGGTTTTGACATATTATTAACAACGATAAGAAGTTGAACTTTCTTGATTAGATCAAGAGTGGTTCTTGAAGCGCTTAGGCCACCAATAATAGCTCCAGTATCTCCAGCCATAGATCTGCCAAGCAAAGCTCTGCCAATGATGTCCGTTCGTGAGGAAGAGGTTACTGTAACACTGTCATGAAGAATGGTTGATTGTAAAATATCTTTATAGAGAAAAATCTCGCATTTGTAATTGTATTCATTCTTGCTTAATAAAGGCTCCGTATTAGTCTCCTGATTATAAATGATGCATATTTTTTTATTTGTTTCATCCAATGCAATATAGCTTTCTTTATCATCCGACATAAATTCTTGTGAAAGTTTAAAATCTTTTATGCCTGGCACCATATCTTTAATTTGTTTTTCAAGATTTATCGATAATTGATAATAATTTTTACTTTTCCGATTAGCGGCAGTAAGTGTGAATAATATAAAACCTGAAAATCCAATTAGCATGATGGTTTCATGACGCGCAAACAAACCAATAATACCGACAAGCAAAAATACTGCCAAAAAAAATACAGATGGATTTCTATACATCGTTTCTCCCCTATCAAAAACGAACGCAAATGGTTGGATTTGATCATTCGTTTACTTATTAGGAATATCGTACCATGAAAATCTTCCATTTGTCATAACAATCTTCTCTCCATTTTCTCCTGCCAAACGCTTAAAGATGGTTTATACTAAAAACAACAGAAAAAATCGAATTCGAGGTGAAAGAGAATGGCTTATATGGTCCCAGAGGTTATCCGGACGAGTGCGACTGCTGGGGAGCGGTTATTGTTTCGTACGCTGAAGGATTATCTGCCGAGCGATTATGCGGTTTATTTTGAACCGGAAATTGGGGGGAATCGCCCTGGCTTCGTAATCATAGGCCCAGATCTGGGATTGGTCGTTCTTGAAGTGAAGGACTATACGAGGTCTGCTCTATTCGAGGTTGATCGTGACGAGTGGCGTTTGCATGCATCTGGAGGTCAGATTCAAGCTGTCATGAACCCTTATCAAGAAGCAAGGGAGAGCTTGCGGCAGGTGGCGGGCGAGCTAAGAAATGATGACAGCCTCATTGAACAGAAAGGCAAATTTCAAGGACAGCTCAAATTTCCGAACGGCTTCGGAACGGCTTTTACACGGCTGAAGCAGAAGGATTTTATAGAAAATGGTTTGTACGATGTCATTGCAGAGCAATTTGTGCTTTGCCGCGACGAGATCGACCCTGAGGATGCTGGATTTACAGCCGATTCCCTCATTGAGAAGATCCATGGCATGTTTACGGCACGCAAGCGCAGCAGCTACATTTTATCGCAAGAGGAGATCAGGCAGATTCGTAATCACCTCATACCTGAGGCGCGGATCAGCGCGGAATTTCTCCAGCCTGCAAATCAGAAGCAGCAGGAGCAGTTCGTACTGTCGCATCACAATATTAAGGGTATGGATCTGCATCAGGAAAATATGGCAGAGCAGCTTGGTGATCGCCATCGGCTTATCCGCGGCGTGGCGGGGAGCGGGAAGACGCTTGTCCTCGCCAGCCGAGCCAAACATTTGGCCAATCATCACCCAGACTGGAAGATTCTAGTCCTCTGCAGCAGTATCGCCTTGTCTCGAAGTCTTCGGCAAATGATTGACCGGAAGATGGAGGAGCCGGAGGATTTGCTTGATTGGATTAGACTAGCGGAGCAAAAGGAAGGCAAGCCTCGCGACCAAAACGTCGAGGTCTATAATTTTCATGAGTGGCTGCGAGCAGTGCTGAACGTGAGAGATACGGATGTCACTAAGCTTATTAGCAAGCTGGAGAAGAAGGAAGCTATTTTACCTACCTATGAAGCAATCCTTATTGATGAGGGTCAGGATTTTCAGCCAGAATGGCTTAAGCTTCTAAGTTATTTGCTTAATCCAGCGACACAAAATTTGCTGCTGGTTGAGGACCGGGCACAATCGTTCTTTAAACGGAAATCGAGCTTGCTGCAGGACACGGGGCTTGATTTTCGCGGACGTTCGCGCATTCTCTCCGTTAATTATCGCAACACGGCTCAAATCGCGCAGTTTGCTTGGGATTTCTATCAACGGCATTCTCTGTTTCAGAACAAAGTTCAGTACGGAGTGTCGAAAGGGGTAGAGATCATACCTCCTCAGAGTACACGGAGAAGCGGGCCTGAGCCAATATTGGAGCGTCGCGGGAGCTTTCAGGAAGAGATGAAGGCTGTCATTGAACAAATGCGATCCTTGCATGACCATCATAAGATTGCTTATTCAGAGATGGTCATCTTATACCGAGTAAAGGACAATTACTACTCCTCCTTCACGGATATGATCAAGAGGGCGCTTAAGAGACAAGGCTTTCCCGTATATTGGATCACAGAAAATGCCGATTTGAACCAGGAATCAGACATAGCCGGCGATGCGATTAACGTATCGGACATTGACAGTGTGAAGGGGCTCGATTTCCGAGCGGTCTTCATCGTAAATGCCGAGAACATGCCTTTCTCATTGGAAGATGTGGAGGAGCGGGAAGTATCGCTGTTTTATATTGCTATGACACGCGCATTGGATTGGCTGCACATTTCCTACAGCGGGGATTCCAAGTTTACGCTTTATTTGGACGAAGTGCAGCAGCAGCGGCTTAAGCAGGAGCATGCTATAAAGAAGATGGGATGAAGCGAAAGGCTAATTCCATGCTAATGAAAGGCTGTCCGATAACGCATCGGACAGCCTTTTTTTGCTGTCGAGAGCTTGAAGAGGGTTGGCTGAGGCTTCACAAGGAATTTGAAGAACTTTGTCGAATGATAGACGAATCGAAAAAAAGGGAGGCATTGTCATAGACACAAGACAATGGATGTCAATATTGCTGTGCTTCGCGACCGCAGTAATGCTGTTCGTGGCGTTCCTCTCCTACCGGAACCGTCATATGCAGATGGCGAGGACCATGATTTATATGATGATAACGGCGTCTTTTTACGCACTCGGGTACACCTTTGAGATTTTTAGCGACAGCTTAAGCGGTGTGAAGTTTTCTCTACAGATCGAGTACATCGGCATTCCCTTTGTCTCTGCATTTTGGCTGCTGCTCGTTATCCAGTTCACAGGACTTGCGCCACGCTACCGGAAGCGGCTTGCGATCTTGCTGTTTATCGTCCCAACAGCGACTTTCCTCCTTCATCTCACTAACGATTGGCATCATCTTATTTACAAAGAATACGTCCTGAACGCAATCAAGACGGTTCCCTTGTACAATACGGTGAAGGGTCCATGGTATTCCGTACATGCGATCTACAATTATACAATTCTGCTTCTCGGTATTCTTTTGTTTATTCCCATGTATTTGCGCGCATTGCCAATCGTGAGGACACAGATCGTCGTCCTTATTTTGGGCGCGGCCGCTCCTATGCTGTTCAATATCGCCTATATGTTCAGCAAAGTTATCGATTTCACACCACTCGGCTTCGCTGTATCGGGCGTTGTTTATGCTTGGGGCATTTTCCGGTTTAGGCTGCTTCGTTTAACACCGCTTGCATATGCCAAAATGTTCGATACCATACGCGACGGTGTTGTCCTGCTCGATTATGAGGATCAGATTGTGAACCACAATCGCGCGGCGGAAGAGGTATTTCCTGAGCTTGCCTCGGCAAAAAGTTTTCCTGCTCTCATCAAGGACTTGCTGCCAGACTGTCCTGAGCTGCTCGAGCGAATTGCCGCAACGGAATTCCGAGATGATCGGTTTTCGCTTCAGCGCTTGCAAGGCGTTCGGCAAAGGTATTATATTTGCAGCTTGGATTATATTTATGATACAGGTGTGACCCCTATTGGAAAAATGTTGATGCTCAGCGATATTACGGAGCTGAAGGAGAACGAGGAGAGGCTGCGCGAGAAGTCTGAACGATTGTCTCGACTGAACGCCTTCAAGGACAAGCTGTTCACCGTAATGGCTCACGATATCCGTGATCCGATCGCGCTGCTTGTCAGCTTGACCGAGCTGCTGGGCGATGAGCCGGGCGACACTGACATCGCGAATGCTGAAGTGTTTCAAGAGATTAGGAGGCAAGTGCGCGGTACCTATTATCTCGTTGATAATTTGCTCGACTGGTATCGCAGTCAGAATGGGGAAGTGGCGTTTCGACCGCTCACGTGGAATTTGCAGCAGGTCGTTCGCCAAGCCATCTCGTTAGCCGGAGCAAGGGCTGGCATGAAGAGCATCAGTATCTCAGAGCATATCGACGAGAGGCTAACCGTGAACGCGGATAAAGAAATGCTCGATCTCATTTTCCGAAATTTGCTTTCAAATGCGATAAAGTACACGGACATTGGCGGGGAAATTGCGATAAATGCATCTATCGATCGGGACCAGGTGACGGTGACTGTACGCGATAATGGGAGCGGGATAGACGAGGAAACAGCACAACTGCTGCATCATGATGAACTGTTTTTCAAGGAGCCTGGATTTGCCAGTGGAGAAGATGGTGGAGAGATGAGGTTTGGTCTCGTATTAACTCGAGAATTTCTTCGCATGCATGGCGGCAGTCTTAGGTTCGATAGCTTGCCTGGCGTAGGTACAACATTCTTTTTTACGTTGTCCGGCTCATCGAGTCGCGGCGGAACGATGGAAAGGGAAGGAACGGCGGTGATAGCTGATGAAAGTCATATTGATTGACGATGAGCCCGTCATGCATTTAATCATGCGGAAGATGCTCGTGAAATATGCTGAGCTTAAGGTGGCAGGAACGTTTGTGAATACGGATGCTGCGGCTGCCTTTCTGAGCGAAAATCCCGACATCGAGCTGGCGTTCGTGGATATCTCCATGCCGGGTGATAGTGGACTTACATTCGCCGCAAGGCTGGACGAAGCGGGCTGTAAGACACAAATCGTGTTTGTCACCTCGCATAAGGATTACGCTCTAGAAGCTTTTGAGTTGTCCGTGCTTGATTATTTGGTGAAGCCGGTGACTCAGGAGCGGCTGGAGCGGACGATTAACCGGGCACTGGAGAGCAGGAAAATCGTTCAACCGCTGCAGCAAGCAGATACTGCGATTCGGGGTATGAGCCGTGTCAGCGTTGCCACGCTGGGCGACTTTTTTGTACGCAATGAATCAGGACGCGTAAAGTGGATTTCCAGCAAGAGTGCTGAACTCTTCGCCTATTTGCTGCTGAATCGGGGCAGACGAATTTCGCGCTCGCGCCTTGTTGCTGATATATTCGCGGGTATGGCGAGCATGAATGCCGAAAAATATTTAAATACAACCGTGTACCAGCTGCGTAAATCATTGGAGCCAATAGGGCTCCGGGAAGCTATTCGTTCTRAGAATGACGGCTATGCGCTGGAACTGGACGATGCAGTTATTGACTACGTTGAATTTGAGCGTCAAACGGAAAATCTGGGAAGTATCGACGCGGGCAACGTGGAAGAAGCACTTATCGTTGAAAGGCTCTATACGGGTGATTTGTTCGGCAGCAAAGCTTACGTATGGGCAATTCATGAGACAGATCGGCTGTCAGAGCGGTATGCTTCTTTTGTCAAAAATGCAGCAGAGACGCTGCTCACCCTGTCGAACACGGCTGCGGCGTCGAAGCTTCTTCTGAAGCTGCATGCCCGTAATCCGCTTGAAGAATCGGTGGTCGAGCTGCTGATGAAGAAGCATGGACTGGACGGGGATAAGAAAGGGTTAACCGCACAATACACCGACTATGTGAGGCTTCTAAAGCGGGAACTGGGCATTCGTCCATCCCAAGAGCTGCTTATGCTGTATGATTCTCTTGTCAGCGGACTTTCCGAAGTAGGAAAATAAATATTTTGAACAGGTTGCAAAAATCGCGAAGCCTTGATGCTGCGCGGTTTTTGTCGTTTTACGCGAAAATCTTTTATTATTCTTTCATCGCAGCCTATTAGACTTAAGCTTAAGTGCTGTTAACGTTGCCGAACTTGGGCTCTATCAAATACAGAGTAAGCTCTTAAGCCAATTGGCGAAGATGGAAGGGGAAATCATTGTGAGGAAACAAAAAGTTAGAATGTTAAGGAGCCTGCTGCTCAAGTGGATGATGATTACTAGCGTAGTTGTCGGTCTTGTAGCTCCCGGCATAGGCAATGCGAGCGGACAAGCCTTCGCAGCATCTGCAATTCCGGCTAAAGTGCCCGCCGCATTCGCAGATTTAGCGGGCCACTGGGCGGAGAAGACTGTCAGGGAGTGGGCAGGCCAAGGTTTAATTGAGGGTTTTCAGGACGGAACCTTCAGGCCAAATCAAGCTCTAAGCCGGATTGAATACGTAACGCTGGTCAACCGGCTATTCGCTTTCAAAGGGGCGGGGACTAAGCAGTTCACGGACGTCGCTCCGACCGCTTGGTATGCAGTGCAAGTGCAAGCAGCCGCGGAAGCAGGGTACATCGAAGGCTATGGCAATGGAACATTTCGGCCAGAGCAGAAGCTAAGCCGGGTAGAAGCAGCTGTTGTGCTTTCGCGCCTTGTGCCTGTAATAGGCAAAGACGGGGCTAGCCTGCTCAGCGAGTTTAAGGATCAGGCCAGCATTCCGGGTTACGGACGCGATGCATTGGAAGCCATTGTTGAAGCGGGCTACATTAGCGGGCTTGCGGACGGCACGCTTCGGCCGGTTCAGCCGATGACAAGGGCGGAAGCCGTCATGATGCTCGATAGAGTGCTGAAGCAATCAACTAGATCGGCAGACGGATTAACCGTTAGCGCAAAGGTTCTTGAAACAGGCGGCACATGGGGCAAGGCGCAAGGGAACTTTGAAGTCGCCGGCGACTTGACCATTCAGGCTCCAGGCACAACTCTTCGCAATGTAACGATTAAGGGAAATCTCATTATTGGGAAAGAAGTCGGCGAAGGAGATGTGTTTCTCAAAGGTGTGAAGGTGCTTGGCAGCACGTTTGTAAAAGGCGGCGGGCAGCACAGCATACATATTGATGATTCGCAGCTAGCAACTGTCATCGTCGACAAAGCAGATGGACGAGTTAGGGTTGTTGTCGGTGGAACAACGATTATAAGACAGTTGGATGTGCAATCGGAGGCAAATATTGAATCTCCGGTATCGGAAGGCAGCGGGATAGAGGGAATTACGATCTCTTCTTCCGGCGAAGTTATTTTGTCCGGCAAGTTTAAGCAAGTCGAGGTTAAGAGCGATGTGCAGTTAACCATTGCTTCTGGATCTGTAGAGAAATTAACCGTTAGTGAGCAGGTTAAGACATCAACCATTTCACTTTCGGAAGGCGTCAACGTTAGCAGCATGGAACTGCATGGGCCAGCGAATGTGAAAGGCAAAGGAATGATTGAGAAAGCAATTGTCGACGCTCTGGGAGTTGTTTTTGAGAAGGAGCCTGCTCAAAAAGAAGTAACCGAGAAAGGTGGCCTAATTGGAGGTGGAGCATCCGGAGGAACTGGTTCGCCGGGCGGGCCAACGAGCCCAACTAATACACCTAAACCAACCGATACACCCAAACCAACAGAAACGCCAAGACCAACGGATCCGGTTGATGTAACAGTAACCGCGACTGCGGGTCAAGCAGGAGTGACGGGATTCAGACTCGCGTTCAGCTCGCTAGTACCGGGGCTCGCCGCAACACATCTGACGTTGAAAAACGCTGTGAATGGAAACATTACCATTGCATCAGTGGCTACGCTTAACGGAGGAAGTTCTTACTTTATTACAGCAGCTCTCACGGAGGGCGAGTCTTATAAGCTGACGATAGCTAAGGCTGGGTTTCAGTTTGGATCTGAGATTTTATTTCAAGTTCCGAAAACTGAGCAGCCTGCCATTTCGGTTGCAGCATCCGTATATGGGTCCAGCAAAACGGGGTTCTCGTTGCTGCTGAGTCCGTCGGTTGTTGGATTGACGCAAGCTGAATTTACACTCAAGCACGGCAGCGAAAGTGTCGCAATAGGTTCCGTAACCGAGCGGACGGGAGGCAGCGCTTATGATTTCTCAGCGTCACTTGCCGAGGGCGAAACGTATTCGCTTACGGTTGCCAAGGAAGGGTATCATTTCGGCAACGGGGTATCGATATTCGTGCCGATTACTGATCCAGAGGTTATATCAGTAGTCGCCTCAATATCTGGCGCAAGTACAGCTGGCTTTACAATGAAGCTGGATACTCCTGTCGCGGGGCTGACAGAGGATCATTTGTCATTAGCCTTAAATGATCTGGGCACTGAGATTGGAGTGTCGGAGGTCACTACTGATGATGACGGTAGAACTTATGCTGTCAAAGCGGAAATGGCCGAAGGCGAGACATACTCACTAACGATACGGAAAGCTGGATACAGCTTTGGCGCGGCGCTTATCGTTGCGGTTGCTCCTTCCAGCAACATCCCTGTCCATGCGGCGGTTAGCCGCATCTCGACATCCGGCTTCATGCTGGAGCTCGATCGTACCGTTCCAGCTATCGATGCTCTAAGCTTTATTTTAAAGAATGCTGCTGGAGCGGACATAGGCATTAATATGCTAAGCGCGGTATCTATCGGCAAAGAGTATGAAGTGTATTCCTCCCTAACGAAAGGCGAGACGTATACCTTATTGCTAAATAAAGAAGGTTATGTTTTTGGCAGCGAAGTTGTCTTAAAGGTAGAACCTTCCCTAATTCCATCAAGTGTAGGCTGGGTCAATCGTCTAGGCTTTCAGCTGAATTTCCCAAACGACACGGTTGATTTGGCTAAGGCCTTGATCACAATAGAGGATGGAAACGGCAAATCGCTTGCTGTCTCTTCTGTCCAAATGAACGTGGATGGTCATTCGGCTATCCTATCAACCGATTTAATGGCTGCTGGGAGCTATCGGTATAGAATTGATGTGGATGATGACCGCTATACGGTCGGTACGCTTATCGTTCCAGAGAAGATAGCCGTGTCAAAACAAACGGCGTTTGATACGTCCAATGCAGGAATTATCGTGCACTTCAGCGTACCTGTTCCAGGATTAACCGCAGCAGCGTTTTCTCTAGCGAATACAAACGGTGATCAAATTGCAATAGACAGTGTATCTACTCTGGATAATGGCAGAAGTTATTTTGTTAAATCGACGGCCATGCAGTATCAACCCTTAACACTAAAAATAAGCAGTGAGGGTTATGACTTCGGAAACACTGTAAACGTTGTTCGAACAACGATTAACCCATGGTATATAGGCGTTGGTCCGAATAATGTCATGGTTGGGCTTAACCCGAATATAGCGGGTTTGACCGCCAATGATTTCAAGGTCATGGATGCGCTCGGGAATGCGGTGGCCATAACGAATGTCGTGTGGGACCCTCAGCAAAGATTTTATGTTGTCTCTTATAACGGATTGAGAGGAAAACCATATTTTATTAGCGTTGTACGTGAGGGCTTCGACTTTGGTTTGCCAAAATCGGTYACGCTTGCGGAGAAGAACACGATAACTGACATTTCCTATACTGGATTCACCTTTGTTCTTAATCCTCCTGCTTCTATTGATGCGGTCAACGGCTTTGTTCTCAAGCGGGCCGACGGAAGCAGCATAAAACTCCGCTCTGCAGTGACAAGCGACGGCGGTTGGAGTTATCGGATTGCTGCTGATCTGACTCCTGGTGATTACGTACTGAAGGTCAGTGCAACAATGGATCAGACGATTTATAACATTCATGTTCCGGTCGTTACTACCATTTCGGCGGATCAGATTGTCGATTCGGGACTTCGGGTTAAGCTTAGCTATGCCATTGCGGGGTTATTGCCCGGTCAGTTTCTTCTAACTCGCAAGAGTACAGGAGAGCGGGTAACGGTACAAGACGCTGTGACAATGGATGGCGGTCTTACCTACAGGCTGAAGGCTGAATTGCTTGGCGGCAGCTATAACCTGAGTCTTCCCGGTCATCTTCCATCGCAAGGGATCGACTTTGAAGCGGGAGAAACAATCAACGCGGGGAAAGCGACCATTAGCAAAATAGCCATGAATGGCTTTGATCTGACATTTGAACAAGCGGTTCCTGGATTACTGCCGGCTCATATTCAACTGACAGATAATCAGGGCAATGGGGTTAGCGGACTGGCGCTGACAACCGCCAATGGAGGATTATCCTATCGCGTCAGTGCAAATCTGATCAGTGGTCGCGACTATACGGTTTCCTTCCGCAAGGATTACGTGAAGTTTGACGGGCCGGCAACGTTCTACGTCAATCAATTGGTCACCGGGGTTATTACTGATGTCTCCAAAGACGGGGCAGTAGCTGTTACTTTCTCTACTCCTCTAAGGCAAATAGAGTACGGGCAGGGTCTTGCGGTGAAAGATGAACAGGGCAAACGCTATCACCCAAAAACGCTCGTCATGTCTGCCGATGGAATGAGCTTTGAGATGTCTTTTGGCGGTACGTTTGCTTTGACACGCGGACAAACATACGCCTTTGATATTGAGGTGGATGGTTATTCGTTCAGCCACCTGGCCTTTACCGTGCCTTCCGAAGCCAACGTTGCCGGATTTTCTGCTTCGGGTGTTACCGTGCATTTTGACATTCCGGTTATCGGACTTGGGAAGAAAAATTTCGTCATTCGGGGAGCTCAAGGGGAAACGATAAACTTAGCTTCGGCGAACACAACGGATTTCGGAAGCAGCTATGTATTGGAAGCAGCGCTGATTCCTAGTAAATCGTATACCGTTCTGGTAAAGCCGGATTTGGCTTATCAACGTTACGAGCCGGTATCCTTTGTGTTTACCAAGCTCATTACCGCTTCTGTATCCGAGATGAAGAAGGATAGCTTCAAACTAAGCTTTAGCGAAAAGGTTGCTGATTTGAAGCCAGCCGACATTATTTTGCGAAAACCAGACGGTCAGCAAATTCCGTACACGGAATACTCTTTATCAACAAAAGATCAGGGTTTAACTTATATGGTGGCGATTAAGGCCGTGACTGGTGAAAAATATTCGCTTGAGCTAATCCGAAGTGAATTTATGCTAGCGTCGCCGATCACGGTGGATATTCCCGTAATAGGCTCACTTCAATTAAGAGGTACGACGGCAACGAAGATTTATGTCGATGTTTACCCGCTTATTTCAGATTTGACAGGGGACAGCTTTAAGCTGACAGACAGCAAAGGCCGGCCGATCGGATTTACGCTTCATTACGAAGGAGGCGCATCCTATTCTCTCATTGGCAATTTTAATGTATCCGAGACATATAGCCTGGTCATCACTTATCCGGGATATGACTTTGGAAACCCGTTGATCGTTGGGCTGAAGGTTCGTGCCGATGCGATACTGTTACGCCAATCGCAGCAGGGATTCACCATTTATTTCTTCCCTTCGATTCCGAATCTTCAAGCCGCAGACGTGAAGGTTAAAGATAATAACGGAAATACAGTCGCTATCGAATCCATCCAGACGAGTGATGACGGAGCAAGCTATACTATTACGGTTCCTTTAAAAGGAGGAATCACCTATACCGCTATTGTAGAGAAAGAGGGCTACATGTTCCCTACGCTCGACAAGATTACACTGAACTCGAGATCCATTTCGGCCGTGCAAGCAACGGCTTCGAGAGTCACACTGCACTTTAAGGAACAAACGATGATAAATACTTCGGATATTCATATAGTGGATGAAAACGGGGTAAACGTTGCGATTCGCACAAACRTGTCAAACGATGGAGGCTATTCGTATGAGCTAGGCGTCGCAATCGTTCCTGATAAGGCCTATTCGGTGTTTATCTCAAAAATGGGCTACGACTATGGTGATCCGCTAGCTTTCTCCATTCGCTCTGTAGGCGTTCGTTTTGGCGGGATGATTAGCGGGAACAATCAAGCTTTTATATTGCATTTAGATCAGCCAGTTCCTCATTTGCGAATAAGTGACTTCCAACTGAAACGTGTGGAGGGCGGTACAAAGGCAATTACCTCCGCAACCACGAGTGATGGGGGAAATAGTTACCTTATTGAAGCTGAGTTTTGGGGAGCGGAGCAGTATACAATCACCGCTGCCAAAGCCGGGTATGATTTTGGAAGCCCGATTGTGGTTGACGTTCCAATCATAGCAAATGCCGCAGTGCTAAGTTCAGGCGCATCGGAAATTGTCATTGGCCTTAGCCCTGCTGTACCAGGTTTGAATATAAGTCATGTGGCTATCACGGACGAGGAGGGCATCCGGCTTGCTGCAGCTTCGGTTATTACGGATGATGGAGGACTAACCTATCGGATTAAAGCTTCTTATAAAGGAGGCAAAACTTACTCTTTTGCGCTAAGCAAGAGCGGGTATGATTTTGGACAAGCGTTGTCGGCTTTGCTTCCAAGTGCAATTTCTGGGACGGTGGAAGGTGCAACTGAGTCGGGTCTTGTCGTCTCTGTTGCACCGGGACTAAGCGGGCTATCTGCGAGCAGCTTCACGCTAAAGGATGCCGAGGGAAAATTGGTAGTTATTAAAGCAGCAGCAACAAATAACGGTGGAAGAACGTACACATTATCCGCAGCGCTTGAAGGCGGGAAAACATACAAACTGATCATAACAGCAGAAGGATATGATTTTGGAGCGGCATTGAACGCTTTTGTGCCCGTACCAGTAAATCCAACTCTATCAAGTGTCAGTAAGGATGGGTTTAACGTGCTGCTTGATTCGGCTGTTCCGGGCTTGCGTGCAAGTGACTTTAGCTTGCGTAATAGTCAAGGTGCTGCGATTGCCATCGCCTCTATTACAGCCGAGAACGCTGGTATCGAATATGCGGTACATGCCTCACTCGAAGAGGGAGCGGCTTACAGTCTGACTTTAACGAAGAGCGGCTACGCATTCAGCAGCGGTCTTCCGGTTCTTGTTCCAGCTGCGCCTATACCGGAAGCGCAGGTGCCGATTCGTTTGACAGCAAGCCATATTACAACTAACGGTTTCACATTGGAAGTAAGCAAAGCAGTCCGTAATATGGATCGCACATGGCTTACACTGATTGATGACCAGGGACGAGGAATTGGATTCCAGCTTGTAAATCCGAACGGGAACAGTCCAGATGCGCCAGATGCAGGACGAATCTACAACATCATTACTCCGTTGTCAGCAGGTGTGAATTACAAGCTGATTGCTCAAATACCGGATCGTGTGGTGGAAGGACCGCTGGATGTTTATGTTCCGATGACGGAATATCCGAAAAGTTTAGCTGCTGCTAGAAACGGCTTGACGGTCACTTTCGTTGGAGCGGGTCCAAAAGATTTGCAGCCGGAAGATGTGAAGCTCTTGTCAAAAGACGGGACAGAGGTCACAGTCACCGGAGTGACAGCGGGTGCAGAGACAGGGTCGTTCTTAATTAAAGCGAATGTGGTCGAAGGGCAAACGTACACCGCAGCTTTTAGCAAGCAAGGCTATATCTTTGCTGGGCAGGAAAAATTAAATGCCGCTTATGTGCCGATTGTTATCTCTGTATCGCTTGTAAGAGTGAATGAAAATGGATTTAATCTGCTCCTTAGTGCTCCGATAGAAAATTTGAATATCGAAATGCACAATGGCAGCGCAGTCTGGTATCGTCCAACCTCTGTTTCAACGCCGGACTTTGGGCAAACCTACTTTATTAGTGAATATATCGGATACAATAAGGAGTTTAAGCTTCGTCTGAGCAAGGACGGGCATGACTTTGGAGGGGATACGATCATCAGCAACGTGAGCACACCTCCCGAGCTGATCGATGCAGTGTCGAGTGAAAACGGAAAAGCCATTACCCTGACCTTTGATAAGCCGCTTGCTGCTGTTAATTCGGGGTCAACGTTTTCTGTGAAAATTAACAACCAATGGCAAAGCGGGGTTATGACAAGACTGACCTCCGATGCAACGAAAATCGAGTTGACTTGGAGCAGCAGCGGAGCGGTTATCAGTTCGACATCTACGATAGCCGTCGCTTATAGCGGCATCAACCGGGTCAAAGCAGTTAATCAGACGTATTTGGCCACTTTTGGAGAATTCCAGGTAGCTAATGTCGCTACGCTGGATGGTTTCCTGCAAAGCCATTCCACCCAGTACGATGCTGTTTACCCTGTGCATGTACTGCGGGTTGATTATGGCAAGACTGCGTTAGAGTCATTAAGACTGCTCCGGCAAGCTGGATTTACCCCAGCGAACTACGCAAAAGCGGTCAAGAAAGAATATGGTTTGGATTGGAGTGCGTTCATCCGCCTATTATACGAAATAGATACAGATGCGCCTACGTTGTTTCAGGCTTTAAGCGCGTCGGGCTATATTTCCAACTATGTCAATCTGATACCGGATTTTGTGACAGCTGGTTATGAAGCTGAAGACATTGCACTGCCGCTTCGTAATCTTGGCTATCAGCCTCGAGATATAATGGCGCCGTTTAAGCTAACGGGAGTAACAGCCGCTGCAGCAGCCTATGTTCTGCGTTATACGTATGCGGAGACTGGCGGCAACGCAGCCGCGGCATTGAAGCTAGGAAAGTACAGTATTAGCGAGACTAGGGAAGCCGTTCAATCGGTTTACGGCTTAACGAACGAGAGCACCATCGAAGCTTTGGCTGCCGCGAAGTTCACAGCAGCAGAAACCGCAGTTGTCATTAAAGAGGCTTATGCCGCATCTAGCGTAGATAATGCGAAACTGMTTGGCAGTGCTGGTTATCCTGCTGGCAATATAGGAATTGCGCTGCGAGATTTGTATTCGTTCAGCGATGTCAACGAGGCTGTTCAGACCTACTTGGGCGCAGGCATCGAGATAGGACAAGTTTACGCTATCCTAAGAAGCACCTTCGACAAGAAAGAAATAGCTTCAGCTATGCTGGCGGCAGGTGTCGCCGCTGCCCAGGTCGCCAGAGGCATTCAAGCCTCCGGCGATGGTGCAACCGTCATCGTTGGCGCTATGAAGAGCGGATCATACGGGATCGGTGATATTGCTAGCGCCGTACTTGGCGCATGGGGTTCCGAAGCGGGTGGCCTAAGTGAGGCTATGAGAGGGTTTACGGAACATGGTTATGACATGGAAAGCAAGGCGCAATTGCTTCGAGAAAGCTTCGGGGCTGATATCGCAACGACCATCAGCGTGCTGTATCCGGGGGTGAAGGGCGACCAAAGAAAGACGATGCTATTATCATTAATCCGCGCTGGTTATGAGCCTGCGGAGCTTACGGCTTATATTCTGAGTAATCGAATTGCCAGCAGCCGTTCGGAAGCTCTGACGCTGCTGAGGCAGTCGGGTATGTCTACCGCGATGGGTTTAAGCACAATTCGAAATGCCGTCATTCGCGGAGGCGCGTCCTTCAAGCTGGAGGATGCGGTGGAAGTCATTTACCGCAGCTATGACCGATTCGAAGCTGTAGATGTATTAAATGCGCTTCGTACGACTTTTGCAAGTGATGAAACGGTGACTATGGATGCCACTACTTTGGCCCGTTCGCTCACAAGCATCAAAAGCTGGGAGAAGTTAGCCATCGGTCAAGCTCTAAAAGCTCAGCTAGGCTTGACGCTGCAGCAATGGGTAGAGCTTGAAAGGACTACTGCATTTGATTATTTTAAATGTCCTTGCAGTGTATCAACGGTTGTAAAGGACTCGCAATATTTGTTCCCGGGAACGTCAATACAGGAAGCGACAGTGGCGATGAGCCTCTCTAGCTTCTATACGCTGGATAACATTATTGAAGGAACAATTAATCTTTACCCTACTGGCGGAGTACGTGCGAAAGGATTGCCGTATTTGACCGCAGCGCTAAAAGACTCGGGGTATAAATTTACGGAAATTGCACAGGCATTTGAAGCGCGGGGCTGGACGGAATGGATTGGGGCTTTCAGCAAACAAGGCATAGCCGCTAGTGAGGTTGCTGCCTATCTGAACCAACGGACCGAACCGCTGACGATAGGGCAAGTCATCACACGCCTTGCTCCATATTCGGTAAGGGATATTGCATTAGTGCTTAGAACGGAATACGGCTTGCCATCGTCAGACGCGTCTGCGCTTCTGCTTGTCAGCTATTCGTCAGAAGAAGTAGGTACTGCCATCGCTTCTGCTTATGGCGGAGACCCTATGACGATTTGGATTAAAGTGCTGAAGGAGCAAGGCGCAACGGCCATTTCTGTCATCAATACGCTGGGTGCGCTGTATCCGTCATATTTTGACTCAGGCAAGGTTGGACCGGCACTGATTAAGGGTGGATATTCGAAAGAAGAAGTGATGGAAGGACTTCTCATCCACACCCGAAGAATGGGTAATATGAAATCGACCATAGCGATTCTGCAGTCTTTGTACGGACAAGAGCAAGTGACGATTGCTGGTCTGCTTGACGCTTCGTCCAGCAAGGAGCCTAAGGACGGTATTGCATTTCTTAGAATGAGCGGTTATTCCTTATCCGTTGTTGCTCGCAGCCTGAAAGATTATTATCAGCTTACCTCCAGCGAAGCTTCATATTTGCTGGCAAAAGAATATCCTAACGACATCGACGATATTCTGCTTGGCCTCGCTTCCTTATACGGTCAAGGACTTGATGAAACAGTTGCAGGCGCGTTGGAGCAGCAAGGCATCACGACCTTTGATGAAGCGGTTAATTATCTATACGTCACAGGTTTCCCGATGAAAGATATCGTGAGCGTTGGCAAAAACCATTTTGGCCAATCGCCTGGTGTAATCGCGCTCCGCTTGTCAGCGGTATACTTGTCGTCAAGCAATGTGCTTATCCAGGCAGTAGCTTCAGCTTTTAATCAATCTGTTGAGTTAACGATGTATCAACGGCAGGCAGCAGAAGGATCAGTATCCTTTGCCAGTGGAATTGAACTTGCTTATAAGGCGCAATTCAGCTTAGTTTCGATCGTGAAGATGGCAAAGGATGGTTATGGTATTTCATCGGGTGCAGCTCTTCAAGCACTGCTGGATACTGGTCGGTATCGCCAGAGCGACGTGCTTTCTTCTATATCGAATGTTTACGGCAGCTCACAAAACGCAAGCATTGTTGATTCTTTAGAGGCTCAGCACCTGGTGACATTAAAGGATGCAATACCTTATCTGACAAAGATGAGATTCAGCCTCCGGGATATGATTCAGGTAGGAAAAGATTATTACAAGCTCGATTCCTCTAAAGCGGTACAAGCCTTAATGGATGGTGCAGTCGATGAGGAGAGTCGGATTTTGGCGGAAGTTTCTGCTGTTTACGGTTTAGCGTTAGAGCAGGTTACGATTCAGGCCATGATCGATCTGGGCATCGGAAAGTTGGCGGATGCGATTCCACAGCTTAAGCTCAGCTACAGCTTGCGGGATATTATCCGAATTGCCAAGGATTATTACCATATGACTGCTGGCGAGACACTAGCCATTCTTTCCGAAACAAACGGATATTCATTTAATGAGCTAGTTGCAACTGTATTTGAAGTTTACGGTAAACCGATTGAGGAAAGCTTATCCAGCCTGCTTAAGAAGAGCAAAATCTATACGCTGGAGGAAGCTGTTCCACTCCTTCGGGGCATGGGCTATACGCTCCATGATATTGTGGGTGCTGCCAAGGATTATTTTGGATTTGCAGCAGACAAAACGATAACGGTCCTAACCGCTCTCCAAGTAGACAACGAGAAGGTTATTGAAGTGACAGTAGCTGCCGTTTATGGGCAGTCATCAGAGTCTACGGCGCTGCAGCATCTAGAAGAAGGGGGAATCACGGACGCAGCAGCGGCCATTTCTTACTTGTGGAATTCAGGCGTTCCGATGATAGATATCGTACGCGTAGTTAAAGGCTTTTACGGCAAGACAGCCGGCGAAACCGCAGCATTGCTAATTGGCAGTGAGCTGTTCGAGCTGAACGTCATTCTGAGCAGCGTAAATGCAGTATACGGACAAGCGGTGAACGGCGCTTTAATCGAAGTAATTAAAGCAGGTGGAGCAACATCAGCTGAAGCTATGGCGGATCAGCTCTTGCATGCAGGCTACCGCATGGAGGACATCGTTAAGGCGAGCAAGGAGCAATATGGCAAGACGAGAGAAGAGGCGCTTGCGATTCTTCAGGGACTTGCCGTTTATCAAGAAACGGCCATTCAATCAACGCTTAATAAAGTGTACGGAGAGGCTTTTACTCCGGTGAGCATTATCAAGGATGTCCTTAAGCTGAAAGGTGTTGCGACGCCACAAGGAGCGATTGTGTTCTTGCGGGATGCCGGCTATGAGATTAAGGAAATTGTCCAATATCTTAGGTTTGACTATAAACTCGACTMAGGAGCAGTTACTGAATTGCTTTCTCCCTATTATCCGGCGGAAGTGATTGGACTTGCTATAGTGGGAGTCTACTATACCAACACAAACCTAAGGGTATTGGAAGATATTTTCCCGGCAACCACCGCATTTGTGCCACTCAATGTTGTGCGGTTTATGAAAGCCAAATTCACTGTCGCGGATATCGTACTCGCTATGAAGCTGTTATTTCAAATGGATGCAGCAACGATAATGGAAACTATTCCGGAAACTTTGATTCCGCAGGATCAGGTACGGATGGCCGCAGGTGAAGTATTCGGCGGCAATCCGCTAATTGCTTACCTCGCCCGTATGAAGTCGAAAGGAACGGACGCCGCCGGGATTGCTACCGAGCTTGAACGGCAAAACCTGCTTGGTCCTGATCGTTCCGGATATTTGATCGACACGTTATGGACGCTTGGTTTTGATCGAGCCAGCATTATCCGTGCTTTCTATATGTTCTTCACAGCTGGCAGAGGGACGGCAACAACGGTCGAGGAGCAATCGGCGCTGTTCGTCAAGCTGGGGTATTTGAAAGCGGGAGACATCATTGACGTGCTGAGGCAGAACGGGTACGTAAACAGTACCAGCTATGCTTACCGCGTATTCACAACCGTCAAGATGACTTTGCCGAACGTTTCTATGGTCGATATTGCGAAGGAAATGAAAAATCGCGGTTATGACGGTAGAGAAATTTTGAACACGCTGAATCGGTATGACGCGCGAGAAGATTCCATCTTTACGCTTCTGAAGGAGTATGGTTATAACGCAGAAGAGGCGCTGCGGTACATGAAAGAGCGGACGCTCGAAAATAAACTATATTGGCTGCATAAAAACGGATACGCTGTCGGTGAATACTTAAGATACACCTTCAATTGGGATAACGACACGATTTCTATTTTGAAGCAGCTCGGCATACCTTCCGCCGATCTCTCGAAGGCTTTGCATAGCAGTGGCTACAGTCTTTATTCTATTTCCAAGTTCTTGTACGATGGAGGATTCAAGGAAATTGCTGAGCTTACTAGAGCGCTGCTGGCGGTAAATGCCCGCGTACAATGGGTTCCTTACAACCTGCTTGAGCTCGGTCACTGGTCGCTTAAGGAGATAGCCAAGGGGATGCTTGACTCTGGGCTGATCACTCTCGTAGAGCTTAGCGATGCCATACGGATGGCTAACAACAACAACTTGGACGAGACGTATCTGATTATTAAGGAAATATCGACACGTGAGCAGCAAGCTTTTTACGATGATCTGTCCAGTGCGGAACGCATGCTGCTCAGCAATAATGAAATTGCCATTATCGTTACTTTGACGACTCTTCGGGGCGATAGAGTAAGGATAGGTGAGGCGACTAAGCTAATGCGAAACACAGAGAGAGTAGACTATAAGGACTCCGTCATTATGACAGCTCTTTCTGGATACAATGTCCTCGATGCTCTTGATGCGGTATGGGATGTTTATCGCTTTGAAATTGGTGTCGCTATTCTTAAGACGATGATCGGTCAGACTTGTACGAAGGTACTTACGGAATTCAAGGATTACTACAGGCTGGGAAATCTGGTTTACAAGATCGTATCAAGAGTGATGAAATAATTTATTCAACCACTGAAGCAGAATTTCGCTATTGCTAAAGCACCCTGTCAAAGCCATTTTTTATATGGCTAGATAGGGTGCTTTTTATTATGGTTTAGTTTCGCAGCTAACTTAATTTATTCTACTCCGGGATTGTTTGTTTTCCTGTAGTTGACATAATGTATCCTTCACTTTAAATTGAATATAAATACATTATAATGTATAAATATTCACTAGAGGTGAAATCATGACTCATTTATTATCACTAAGAGAATACGACGCGGACACCATTCACTCCATTATCAGGCAAGGAATCGAGATAAAGAACAGCCCAGAACGCTATTACCACGCAGCAGAGCGTAAAGGTCTTCTTATGCTTTTTCAGAAAACTTCTACTCGTACGAATCTATCGTTTCAATCCGGGATTAACCAAATGGGCGGATACTCAGTCGTTATGGATTGGGATTCCAGCAACTTCAGCATTTCCCCTATCCAGTATGAAGCGCAGTATGCATCAAGAAATTGTGATGTGATTATGGCGAGATTAAAGAAACATTCCGATTTGCTCGAATTAGCCAAGTACTCCAAGGTTCCTGTCATTAATGGCTGCTGCGACAAATACCATCCTTGCCAAGCGCTAGCGGACTTGATGACCATCTATGAGGTCGCAGGTACGTTTACGGGAATAACGCTTACGTACGTTGGCATTCATAACAATGTTGCCAATTCTTTGGTCGCAGGCTGTATGGCGGTGGGAATCAAGCTGCTGCTGGTTACTCCGATCATTAACGAGCCCTCGTGGGATGAGGAGCTTATGCAAAAGGCTTTTCAAAGTGGATTTGTTGAAAAGGTTATTGATTTGCCTAGTGCGGCAGCTAGATCTGATTTTATATATACGGACACATGGATCGATATGGAGTTTTATGCGGAGAGCCATTACCAAGATGAGAAAAATCAAAGAATGGAAATGATGCTTCCTTTTCAATTGAATAGAAGCAATCTTGCTGGTCACTCCCCCTACTTAATGCATGACATGCCTATCCATCCGGGCTTCGAGATAGAGGAGGATTTAGTGGAGTCGGAGCGTTCCATCATCTATCAGCAAGCCGAGAACAGGATGCATGTTCAAAAAGCTTTGCTTTTGCACTTACTTAAATAAAGTTATCAAAAAAGCTCATCCACGCATACTAAGCGCAGTTGAGCTTTTGATTGTTTTTTTGGGATAATCTCAAAATGAACCATGAGCAGCTATGATCTCTCTGACCTGCGTCATTGTATCATTAAAGCGGGTGTCATCATGGTTCCATATGACCACATCAGCATGCTGCATATACTCGCTCTTTAGTTCAATCTCCTCCGCGCGTTGCACCCTTTTGGCGATTTCCTCAGGCATTCCGCATCTTATTGCCAATCTTCTCTTAATGGATTCAACATCCGCACCTACATAGATCGCAATCACATGATCATACCGCTTCTTTAAAGCGAGTACGCCAGCAAGGTCCATTACAATATGAGCATTCCTATTTTGATCGAATACTTCTTCAATGCTGGATTTTAGTGTACCGTAATAATGCTCRTTGTATCGTGTCCATTCAATAAAGGCATCTGCACGAATGCGATTTTCAAACTGGCTCGTTTCCATAAAAATATAATGAATCCCGTCTGACTCATTCGGCCTCGGGAGTCTGGTTGTTGAAGTAATAATCTTTTGAAAGCCGCTAAGGGTCAGCTCTTTCTGGATTTCGGATTTACCTGAAGCGGAAGGGCCATAAAATGCGAATATTTTCCCCAAACGAAGCTCTCCTTTATGAATTGTTCATCGATCTCTTCTAATAAAGACCATATATTGTTAAAATGTTTCTAAATGACAATGAGCTGGGAGCGAGCCTATGATTCTCTATAAACATTCTTCAAATTCATTTTATAATGATACGGATATTCAGAGGCATATTAATATAGAAAATGCGAAGCAAAGAATTTCAGTTCGGGATGACTTTGAACGTGATTTTGGCAGAATCATTCATTCAGCAGCGTTCCGTCGCTTACAGTCCAAGACGCAAGTCATTGGAATCAGCGAAGGAGATTTTCATCGAACAAGGCTTACGCATTCCCTTGAAGTATCTCAAATTGCAAGAGGAATTGCCACAACCCTAAATGAAAAAAACAATATTTTCAAAGAAACGGAGAGTAAAATAGATATTTCTCTTATTGAGGCAGCTGCTTTAGCTCATGATTTGGGGCACCCGCCATTCGGGCACCAAGGCGAACGTGCATTGAATAAATGCATGAGCGCATTCGAGCTTAACTTTGAGGGGAATGCGCATACGTTCAGGCTTTTGACGAATACGACTAGCCATGGGGACATGGAAACGGGCCTTGATTTAACAAGAGCTGTTTTATTGTCCATTTTGAAATATCCAGCCAGCATGAAGCAAGTTAATAATCCCGAGATCACGGGCAAACCGCCTAAATGCAGTGTTTTTGAAGAGGACGAGCATGTATTTCGGTGGGTGATTGAGAGCTTTTCGCCTGAAGAGAAGGCTTACTTCACGCAAGTTTCCGACTTGCAGGCTGGCAAGCATAAGAAGACTTTAAATAAAACGTTTGAATGCTCCATAATTGAGCTCGCAGACGATATTGCTTACGCAACCTATGATTTAGAGGATGCCTTCAAGCTTAATATGATCAAAATAGATGACCTATGTGAGGTAGCAAATAAGCATAAGCATATTTCATCCGCTAGAATTGCAGAGTCTTTACGGGTTTTTATGGAGAACAGCGGGGAGCGGCATAAACAGACGAAGCGTTTTTTTGCTGATTTGGTTTCTGGATTTATACATGAGATTACGGTTATTGAGACCCAGCCTGCATTCTCCTCCAACCGGTTGCGCTATAAGGCAGTAATTACTGAGGATGCTATGGAGCTGCTGGAGGATTTGAAGAAGCTGGTCGAAACGCATGTGATCTTCTCACAGAAGGTTCAAACCTTTGAATGGCGCGGCGGCAAAATAATTGAAAAGCTCTTCGATGCGATGTTCAATGATCCAAACCTGCTTCCAGAAGATAAAAAGCTAAGCTGGCATGCAGCTGATGATCGGATGAATGCTAGATTGGTTTGCGATTACATTGCTGGAATGACAGATACCTATGCATTAAAAATGTATTCTCGTTTATATGAAGCTGCTGGAGGCAGGTTGTTTGATATTTAATTTGAGTGGTTATGAGCACATGTTCAATTAGTTCTTATCTATTAAGTGCTAGGCTGCAACAGCTGTACGCAAGCACATTCTTCTAATGAAGGGATGTGCTTGTATGGTATGAATAAAGGCACATTCTAATAGAAGAAGAGCAAGACTATAGAACATAAATCTAGCAATATTTAAAGTTTATAAACTATTTTCAAAAAAACACTTGCATTACTAGACGAGTACATGGTATATTCTATTTCTGGCCGAGAGACACACGCGGACAGCAAGCAAAACAAGCATGACAAACGAAAGAAAAGATTGCTCTTTGAAAACTGAACAACGAGTAATAACTGCCCTTACGATTCTAACGAATCGTGAGAAAAGCGATAAAAAAGTAATGAGCATTTCAAACACATGAAGCTTTTCTCTTCGACATCGAGTCGAAGCGAAAACTTCCATTTGGAGAGTTTGATCCTGGCTCAGGACGAACGCTGGCGGCGTGCCTAATACATGCAAGTCGAGCGGACTAGCGTTTTCTTCGGAAAACGCCGGTTAGCGGCGGACGGGTGAGTAACACGTGGGTAACCTGCCTRTAAGACTGGGATAACATTCGGAAACGAATGCTAATACCGGATACGCGATATGGTCGCATGACTGAATCGGGAAAGATGGAGCAATCTATCACTTAGAGATGGACCCGCGGCGCATTAGCTCCCGCGGCGCATTAGCT
>NZ_JBFRDK010000039.1:0-67467 GCF_052113545.1 Paenibacillus sp. TAF43_2 | reverse complement strand
CCGCGGGTCCATCTATAAGTGATAGATTGCTCCATCTTTCCCGATTCAGTCATGCGACCATATCGCGTATCCGGTATTAGCATTCGTTTCCGAATGTTATCCCAGTCTTACAGGCAGGTTACCCACGTGTTACTCACCCGTCCGCCGCTAAGTATCAGAGGTGCAAGCACCTCATCAACTCCGCTCGACTTGCATGTATTAGGCACGCCGCCAGCGTTCGTCCTGAGCCAGGATCAAACTCTCCAAATTGGTGTTTGAAATGCTCATTACATTTTATCGCTTTTTTCGCTTATCCCGAAGGATTTGCGAGGCAGTTATTACTCGTTGTTCAGTTTTCAAAGAACAATTCATTCTTTCGTGTCAACCGCGTGTGTCTCAGCGGCGACAAGAAATAATATATCACAGGGGCCCAATTAAATGCAACCCCTTTTTCAAAAAAAGTTTTAAAACCTATTTTTATCGATAAGAACGCGCATTTAATGCATAACGCGATAGCTCTTTCGGGGAGGCAATACGTGCGTACATACGGAAGATGATCTTATATCTTCTGGTTATCGCTTGCTTAATATCACCATCTAATCTTGAATCATTCAAGTCGAGCAGCATTTCATCCAGCTCTTTGCGAAGGACGTAGTCAAGTTCTTTGCATTCTTTATCGTTGAATAGTATTCCGAGCATAGCCGTGAGTGACCTCCTTAAGTTGAAAAGCGCAACTTGATCGTCCTTTAACGAACAAAAAAGCAACGTCTCACGCAAATGCGTTTCGACACTGCTTTACTGTTATGCTCAAATATTGGAAAAATTATTACATCTGCAACAACCATAATGTAATTGTACTTTCAATTACCGCTGCAATAAGCAGTGTAATCGTCAAAATAACCATGACAGGAACGGTACGAACAACGAAGCTTTCAAGCTCTCGGCTTATATTTCCAGTCTTAGATCTTGCAAATACAAGAGATCCGACCGCTTTGAAGATAAGCACTCCAAAACGCATGCCATAAGCACAAGCAATAATAATCGCGGGAATTTCCAGTATTCCGTGCGGCAGCAAACCTTTAACAATAAGCTCCATCACATACCCGCCGCCATGAAGCTCAGCTGTCGTTTTCAGTAAATAACCGATCATCATTCCATTTACAACTAAGAAAAAGAATGGCAATACCCCAAACAAAGCACCTAAGTACATAACCAGTATTGATTTGACCGCATTATTCAAAAAAATGAAGATCATCATCGTTAACGTTGGATTTTTGGAATCATCGATCATTTCAGCAAGCTGTCCTAGCCCCTTCAGCTGTTCATCAAGAAAAGCTCTGAACGCCGGGTTCGTGCCTCCGATAACCATTCCTGCTAAAAATAATATGGATCCAAACGCTATATAGGGATTCATTTGCTTAAAATGCTCCCAAATCAAACGCCATTTAAACATTTTATCCCCTCCGCAGCTTGTAAGTTCGCAAGATGGATGAATATCTCTGTAGTACGAGCATAGATTGTACTACAAGCGTAAACGACGGCAGCCTTCGTTGGAGGCAAATACTCGTTTCGCAATTAAGGATAAGTGAAGTATAAAGGTCGGATTTATACTTTCTTATCTTTGTACAAGCTTCCATTAGAGAGGAGTGCCCTTCCCAATGAACGTTTTTTATGTTCTGAATGGCCGAAAGTTGAAAAGGTATTTCTTAGTTGCTATCGCTGTCGTATTTTCCATTGGCATCATTTATGCCGAACGTGACAACATCACCGTCTTTGCTCCGCAGCAGCCGGCTGCAATCTACAGCGTACCCACTGACAAAAAGGTTGTTGCTCTTACCTTTGACATTAGTTGGGGCGATAAACGCACGGAACCCATTCTTAATGTGCTAAAAGAGAAAAACATTAAGCAGGCTACGTTCTTCTTATCTTCACCATGGAGCCAGTCCCATCCCGAGATCGTCAGAAAGATTCAAGAGGCTGGTTATGAAATAGGCAGCCATGGCCACAAACATGATAATTACAGCAAGCTTAGCGATGAAGAAATTCGCAAACAAATTACGACTGCACACACCATTCTATCCGACGTAACGGGAAAACAACCGAAATTGATCCGACTTCCTAACGGAGATTTTGACAAGCGGGTACTGCGCATTGCTGAAGAGCTGCAATATAAGGTAATTCAGTGGGATACGGATTCACTCGACTGGATGAACATCGGCACCGACAAAATTATTAATCGGGTCGTTACGCGTGCTCATCCTGGCGACATCATTTTGTTTCATGCGAGTGATTCCGTAAAGCAGACACATGAGGCGCTTCCGATCGTTATTGATCAGCTGCGTGAAAAAGGTTATGAGTTTGTTACGGTAACCGACCTCATCACACAAACTGAGGTTGACGGCAAAGCGGTGCAGGACAAGACATCCTCTACATTCCCGCAAATTAATGCTGCTGAACTAGAATATTAAGTTAAACGACCGGCTTCGCAGCAATCGCTGCTGAGTCGGTTGTTTGTTTTTTGACCAAACGGTGCATCATCATAATTTGGTATGCATTGCAGACGAATAAAGGAACCATCATAAATACAATAGCAGATACATTCGTTTCACCCTGCAGCGCAGGCCAAGACTCAATGAATGTAATAAAGAACATCAAAAACATGGTTGGCACAAAAGCGGTTTTGTTCGTTTGCTTAACCTTGAACCATGATACTGCAACAGAAAATAGAAGCAGGGTAAGCGGCAATGTCCAGAAAAACCAGTTGTTCAGGCGCTGCTCATACAACATATACCCCAGCCCTATTGCTGCGAATATCGTCGTATAGCCTTGCAGCGCATTCCATAAATATTTTTTGCCGAATACGCTAAGAGCGATATAGTTTAACGTTAAATAAGCGAAAAAGCCCATTTGGCTAAATGCTCCAATCATTAAACCGACCAAACCCATCATTAATGCATTAAAGCCGACAGCTTTAAAGCCTAAGAACCCAAACTCCGGATCTACCCAAGCCATCAACGCACCGGTAATTACGCAGGCAAGCCCGCCTACTACCATGCCGCTCCAAAATAAAAAGAACCACTTTTTTAAATTCACGTTCATTATCCTCCTGTTATCCACATTACCCTTTATTTTACCACGTTCACAATAAAAAGCTAAAGTCTGTCCATGATAATCCGGTGAACTTTGTACATAATAACTATACGATCCATCACTTTTCGAACGATTTGTTTATCCAAACGGTATGCAGCAGCAATGACATAGGAAGGAGCTTGCGAATCATGCGTAAGAGCTTTGCTTTATTTTCGGTTATTTCAGCCATGTTATTTGTTTTATCAGGCTGTGGCGCCGAGTCCTCTGGAGGTAGTAATGAACAGGTCAGCTACAAGGATTTGAAAACGATGGTTATTGATATCCTCAAAACGGAGGATGCGCAAAAAGCGCTGCAGGAGTCATCACAGCAAATTTCCGGTTATAGTGGCCAAACCTCTAAGCTGCTGTCTGTGCAGGATCAGGAGGAGGTTCGCTTAGCGGTTAAGGATGTCCTTATTTCTCCTCAGTACGACAAGGTAATCAAAAAGCTTATGGTTGATCCACGTTTCGCGGGGGAATTTGCCAAATCCGTTAATAAGCAAAATAAACAAATCCATAAAGAACTAATAAAGGACCCCTCCTATCAAGCTGATTTAATTAAGGTGCTTAAAAACCCAGAAATGGACAAGATGATTCTTGAGGTGCTGCAAAGTACGCAATACCGCAAGGAAGTGATGTCCCTTATGCAGGATGCGATGCAAAATCCATTGTTTCGACTTGAAGTGCTTGATCTGATGAAAAAAGCGGTACAAGAAGAGCTTAAACCAAGTCCAGACCAGAAAGTAGATAAAAAGAAAGAAGAATCAGGCGGTGAGCAAAAGTCTGATGAAGAAGGTGGCGGCGGCGGAGACGATTCAGGCGGTGGAGATGAACAAGGCGGCGATTCGGCTATGTAGCGGTAGAGGTATTGTTTTCATCGCATAAAATGAATTCAAAAAAGCCCGAACAGGTTGTCCGCATGGCAGCAATGATTAGCTGCCTTAGACAATGGTTCGGGCTTTCTTTATATGACTATTTGCCGCATTTCGCTAATACGCTGTCTGCAAGCTCCAAGTACATCTTCCCTGTTTCAGTATCGGCTTTGTATACCGACGGTGCAAAGTCAGGCTCTGATACATGATTGTCTGGCGCCCCCAATGGAATTTGAGCAAGCAGATCTGAATGAAGCGTCTCTGCGAGGCGTGCGCCGCCACCGCGGCCAAATACATATTCTCTCTCGCCGGTAACTTTAGATTCGAAATAGGACATATTCTCAACGATTCCAATGATTTCGTGTTCCGTCTTAATCGCCATTGCGCCTGCCCTAGCTGCAACGAATGCTGCTGTAGCATGCGGGGTAGTTACGATAATTTCTTTGCTTTGCGGAATAATCTGATGAACATCAAGCGCTACATCTCCCGTACCCGGCGGAAGGTCTAGCAGCAGGTAGTCAAGCTCGCCCCATTCAATCTCTTGGAAGAAGTTGCGCAGCATTTTGCCAAGCATCGGCCCGCGCCACACGATTGGGCTGTTGTCCTCTACGAAGAAGCCCATGGACATCACCTTAACGCCAAACTTCTCAATAGGGATGACCCGTTCATTCACAACATCCGGGCGCTCTTCGATCCCCATCATATCCGGCACGCTGAAGCCGTAGATATCCGCATCGATGATGCCGACGCGCTTGCCCCTGCGGGCTAAAGCGACCGCCAAGTTGACGGTCACTGTCGATTTGCCGACGCCGCCCTTGCCGCTCGCGACGGCGATGAACTGCACCCCGCTGGCAGGATCCAGCAGCGGGTTAGCTAAGCCGGCCCCGTGCCCCTGAACGGGCGCTGGGCCGCTAGATTTGCCAGCACCGGCGCTAGCCGCAGCCGGTGCTGCAGCTGCCGCTGGCGGCGGCGTAGACGCGCCTGCGCCTGCGGCAGGCGCTGCCTCGGCCCGAAACCGGAAATGCACGGTTTCGGCGCCCAGGCGCGCCAGCGCCTCGCGGAGCGAGGCTTCCAGCGCGGGCTCCATTGCCGCGCCAGACCCAAGGACCGTCATCGAAACTTGACGGTCCCGAACCATTACATCGCGGATGGTAACCCCATCCGCTTTATGCTGTGCCGTCACGATTTCGACGGCCTCTATAACTTGCTCTCGTGTCAACATAGGCTCAGTCCCACCTTTATATAATTAAAACTATATAATAGTTAGTATAACACAGTAAGCCCATGAACCAAGTCATAGGGTGCAGCTTTGCTTCATTTTCGGCGAAAGGTTTCTTACTTGTCGGTTACCTCATCTTGCAGCACGCTGCCGCTCAGCTTCTCCCCTGCAGTATATCTTAGAATACCCTCATAGATGGAGGCAGCTACCGATCTTTGGTACTCCGTATCCGCAAGCCGCTGTGATTCCCCGGGGTTAGATAGAAAGCCCACCTCAACGAGTACCGTCGGGATATTCTCGATTGCCTTCAGCACATAAACATCCTTTACGGTAGCGGCAACTCTTGTCGTATTTTCTAAATTGCGTTTAATCTCATCTTGTATGAAGGTTGCGAGAATCCGATTGTCTGGGTGATTGTCCGGATGAAAAAAGGTTTGTGCACCCGTCCACTTAGCTGAAGGGATACTGTTCATATGTATGCTTATGACTGCGGCCGGGTTGCTGCTTTTAATAAGGGACACTCGCTTCTTTAAATCCTCTGTCTTGCGCTTGCTGTAGGCTCTTGAGTCCCCTGTAGCAAGATCGTAATCCCCTTCCCTTGTCATAACGACGACCGCTCCAGCCTGCTGCAAATAATCGCGCAAATACAGCGCAATCGCTAAGTTTAAATCCTTTTCGATAATGCCCTGCTTACTGACCGCACCGCCATCAGCCCCGCCATGCCCGGCATCAATGGCTATAGTCTTGCCTGACAAAGGCAGCGTCCAATAAGACCATGCTTTTTTTGAAGGCATCGATTGTGTAAGCAGTATGCCCGTTAGTGCAATAACCAGCAATCCGATACTGATGCGAATTAAGCCTTTATACGTCAACCAAATGACAACATGCCGATCAATTCGGCGCATAAAAAAACCACCCCGTTTTCCATCAAATGAATATACAGCAGCAAGCAGCTTAATCAAGCCAAATGCACACATTCATTTATATGGGACGAGATGGTCGTTTATGAGACAAACCTTAAGTTATTCGGTTAATTAAACTACTGGCTGCTCAGACATGCCTTCAATCAGTATTTTAGCAACCTCAGGACGGGAAAACTCAGGCGGCGGGCAAATGCCATCGCGCAGCAATGCGCGTACCTTCGTACCCGAAAGCGTCAAATGATGCTCATTGTCATGAGGGCAAGTTTTTGATGTAGCCATGTTGCCGCATTCTTTGCAGAAGAAGCTGTGCTCGAAATAAAGTGGAGTAATGCCTAGATCCTCTACTGGAATCGTTTTGAGCAGATCCTGTGCTTCGTATGTTCCATAGTAGTCGCCTACACCGGCATGATCGCGTCCAACAATAAAATGCGAGCAGCCATAGTTTTTACGAACTAGAGCATGGAAGATCGCCTCACGAGGTCCTGCGTAACGCATAGCTGCCGGGAATACGCCAAGGAATACACGATCCTTCGGATAATAGTTGTCAAGCAGTGCGAGATAGCTCTTCATCCGTACATTCGCAGGAACATCGTCCGATTTCGTTTCACCAACGAGCGGATTGAGGAAGAGCGCATCTACGATTTCCATTGCTGTTTTTTGAATGTATTCATGCGCGCGGTGAACCGGATTGCGAGTTTGGAAGCCAACAACGGTTTTCCAGCCCTTTTCTGCAAATAAACGACGCGTCTCCGCTGGGTCAAAATAAAACTCGTTAAACTTCTCAGGCTGCGGACGGTTCAGCACCGTAATTTCTCCGCCTACATTTATGGAAGAGCGTTCGAACAGCTTTTGGACACCTGGGTGCTCCAAATCATCTGTCTTGAACACATTCACTGCTTCAACTTTATGGTCAACCGAATAAATGCTATCAATGCTGATAATTGCGTATGTTACGCCATCTTCACCGACTAGCGCTGCACGTTCCCCTGTGGACAACTCTGCTGCCTTCGCTTCTTCTACAGCAAGTGTAATAGGAATGCTCCATACCGTGCCATTTGCTAGACGCATGTCTTTCACAACGGACTGATAATCAGCTTCGTTCAAAAAACCAGTAAGTGGGGAAAATGCACCAACTGCGATCAAATCAAGGTCAGATATAGCCCAAGTGTTGATCGTAATCGATTTAAGGGTAGCAGCTTCAGCTAGTAATGCTTCACGTTGTTCGCCCGTAGCGACACGGTTAACGAGTACGCCGCCGTGCGGTAGAATTTGACTCATTGATATTGCTCCTCCTCGAGAGTGCTTATTTATGCAATCCGCATTCTGTTTTTTCTTGACCTGACCAGCGTCCAGCGCGTGGATCTTCACCAGGCATTACTTTGCGCGTGCACTGCTCGCAGCCGATGCTCGGGTAGTTTTGATCATGCAACGGGTTGTAAATAACATCATTCTCGCGAATATAGTTCCATACGTCCTCGGATGTCCAGTGAGCGATTGGATTAAATTTAACGAGCCCGAATTTTGTGTCGTACTCAATTTTTTTGGAATTCGCACGAGTAGGTGCTTGATCGCGGCGAATACCCGTAATCCAAGCATCATATTTCGAAAGAATTTGGGTTAATGGTTTAACTTTACGAATGTTGCAGCATGCGTCCGCATCGGATTTCCAAAGCTCTTCGCCAAACTGAGCAGCTTGCTCCTCAGGTGTAATTTCAGGCTTTACTTTTACGAATGGAATGCCTGGGTAGCGCTTAGCCATCAAATCACGAGTCTCATACGTCTCTTTGAAATGGTAATCCGTATCTAAATAGAAAATGTCCGTTTTCGGGCTAATTTTCTGCAGCATATCAACAAGCACAACATCTTCAGCACCAAAGCTGCATGCAAACGTAATATTTGGGAAAGTTTCTACCGCAAACGCAATAATTTCTTCCGGTGTTGCGTTTTCGAGCTCAACTTCCTTTTGTTTGATAAGCGCTTCTTTTTCAAAAAGGTTCATTTTTTTTGCCCTCCGTTTTTAATTCCTAGTAAATTGCTCTGTATAAAAATTATACGTCCAAAAAGTGAAATGTTCAATATAAGTTTTAACCAAAATGAAATAAAGTTTGAAATTTTATTGGACGCACCAAAAAACACCTTATGCATCTTCCGATCAGCAAAGGTGTTTTTAAGGGAATAGCAGTAAAATAGTCTAAATTGGTTGTAGCTTTTCTTCTTAAAACAAAAAATGCCCTCTCTGGCAAGCAGAGAAGACATTTTGAAGTATTAACGTTTCGAGAATTGTGGAGCGCGACGAGCCGCTTTAAGACCGTATTTTTTACGCTCTTTCATACGCGGATCACGAGTTAGGAAGCCAGCACGTTTTAGAGCCGGACGGAATTCAGGGTCTGCTTTAAGCAAAGCACGTGAAATACCGTGACGGATAGCGCCTGCTTGACCGGACATACCGCCGCCGTTAGCAATTACTAGTACATCGTAGTTAGACAATGTGTCAGTAAGGTTAAGCGGTTGTTTTACGATCAGCTTCAATGTTTCTAGACCAAAATATTCATTAAGGTCGCGTTTGTTAATAATGATTCGTCCTTCACCCGGCACAAGACGTACACGTGCAACAGAGTGTTTACGACGACCGGTTCCATAGTATTGCACTTGAGCCATGAAACTTGTCCTCCTCTTTATTACCCGCGAAGTTCGTAAACTTCAGGGTTTTGTGCTTGATGCGGATGTTCAGCACCTGCGTATACTTTAAGTTTAAGCTTCATTTTGTTACCAAGACGGTTCTTAGGCAACATGCCGTGTACAGCCAGTTCGATTACGCGTTCTGGCTTGTTTTTAATCATCTCTTGAGCCGGAGTGGATTTCAATCCGCCGGAGTACATGGAGTGACTGTAGTAAATTTTATCTGACATTTTCTTACCTGTCAGATGGATTTTTTCAGCGTTGATAACAACAACGAAATCGCCTGTATCAACATGTGGCGTAAATGTCGGTTTGTGTTTGCCGCGGATCAGGGCAGCAACTTCACTCGCCAAGCGGCCTAGCGTTTTGCCTTCCGCATCGACGACGAACCATTTACGATCAACTTCAGTTGATTTAGCCATATAAGTGGTACGCATGGATGATCCTCCTTAATTTCATACATTAATCGTTTTTATAACAACGTAAACGTTGATTTGTTTGTTCATTGTTGATAGCCAAGTTTGTGACAATCTCAGTCGGGGCTGTGGGTTAGCCACTTCGAAAGCACAAGTTATATTCTACTATAAAGAATAAGTAAGTGCAAGTAATTTATAGTGATTTATCCCTGTATTTCGCTGGAATATTCAACATCCATCAACATCAATCCATGCGGCATTGCCGTAGGACCAGCAAGCGAACGATTTCGCCCCTCAAGGATGTTTTTGATCTCCGATGAAGCCATCTTCCCTTCGCCAACCCATAATAAAGTTCCCATAATGACTCGAACCATATTGTACAGAAAACCATTGCCTGTCACGTACATATGCACGATTGGGCCTTCCTGAACAAAATCTGCTTCATAGATTGTACGAATATGATGAGGCTTGGTTGAATGTATTGATGTGAAGGAAGTAAAGTCATGTTTACCTACTAGGTAGCTGAGACCTTCCCGCATCGCATCCACATCAAGCGGCGTCGGATGATGAAAGCGATATTGTCGGCCAAATACATCAGGAAACTTACCAGTATCAATCGTATAGCGATACGTTTTGCGCTTAGCGGATCTTCTTGCATGAAAATGTTCTGGCACATCGAATGCTTCAATAATGACGATATCCTTCGGCAACCGCGTATTAAGCGCAATCGCCCATCTCTCTGTCGGAATCGTAGATTCCGTATAGAAATTGAATATTTGTCCCCGCGCATGCACTCCCGCATCTGTGCGACCCGAGCCAATAATAATGGTCGTCTCGCCCGTCAGCTTCTTTATGGCCTTCTCTATTTCACCCTGAACCGTTCTGCCGTAAGGCTGCGTCTGAAAACCGTTGAAGCCTGCCCCGTCATAACTGACCTTTACGCATATATTCCTCAACCTATCCCCCCCTTTAACTATAGGGATACCTAAACGTCCAAAATTCCCTCTTGCTAAGAGAACCTAAGATGCTAAGCCTTATGGACACCTGTAGGTATCACACAAGCTCATCTATTGCCCCTGGCATGAATAACAAATCATTCTTTTCAAACAAAAAAAGGTGGCCGCAAGGGTCCACCCTTTTCATTAAAATATAAGAAGTATAGGGAGACCCTAATACTTGCTTATATTTTATTGCGTTGGCAGCTCATCCCCCACGTTGGCAGGCACAAGCCGTTTACCGCTCGCGTATAAAGCTTGGACAAGGTTTAACGCTGTGGACAAGCTTATACATTTCATTTATTAGGTAACCTACGCGCGGTCAACCAATTCTAGGTAAACCATAGGCGCAGCATCGCCGCGACGGGGTCCTAGTTTTAGTATACGCGTGTAGCCGCCTGCACGCTCCGCATAGCGAGGTGCTAGATCGGAGAATAGCTTTTGAATAGCGTCTTGTGTACCATCGACAGTTTCGCGACGAACATAAGCAGCTACTTGACGACGAGCATGAAGATCACCTTGCTTAGCTTTAGTGATCAGCTTCTCAGCGATTGAACGAACTTCTTTCGCTTTAGCTTCAGTCGTTTGAATACGCTCATAAAGGAACAAGTCAGTAACGAGGTCACGGAACAAAGCTTTCCGTGCACTAGCGTCACGTCCTAATTTTTGATATGCCATCTTGTTTTCCCCTCCCTTGCTCTTAAGTCTTCACTAGTTGGTTACTACTCTTCCATGCGAAGGCCCAAACCAAGCTCTTCAAGCTTCTCTTGAACTTCCTCGAGGGATTTACGGCCTAGGTTACGGACCTTCATCATATCCTCTTCGGATTTCGTAATTAGCTCTTGAACCGTGTTGATTCCAGCGCGTTTCAAGCAGTTGTAAGAACGGACGGAAAGATCAAGTTCCTCGATCGTCATCTCTAGAACTTTCTCTTTCTTATCTTCTTCCTTCTCAACCATTATTTCAGCGTCTTTGGCTTCATCGGTCAATCCAACGAACAAGTCCAAATGCTCGGTCAAAATTTTAGCGCCGAGGCTCACAGCCTCTTCCGGTCTAATACTACCGTCAGTCCATACTTCAAGCGTTAACTTGTCGTAGTTAGTTACTTGACCAACACGCGTATTTTCAACGCTATAATTTACACGAGTAATTGGCGTGTAAATCGAATCTACAGGAATTACACCAATCGGTTGTTCGTCTTTCTTGTTGCGATCCGCTTGCACGTAACCGCGTCCCCGATTAGCAAATACCCGCATATGGAGCCGCGCGCCGGAGGCCAAGGTTGCGATGTGAAGATCAGGGCTTAAAATCTCGACATCGCTGTCTGCTCGAATGTCGCCCGCTGTAATATTCCCTTCGCCATCCGCGTCGATTTCCAACACCTTTTCTTCATCGGAGTGGATTTTCAACGAGAGGCCCTTCAGGTTCAGAATGATTTCGGTAACATCCTCAATCACTCCGGGAACCGTAGAGAACTCGTGAAGCACTCCATCGATTTGAACCGAAGTTACTGCTGCACCCGGCAACGACGACAACAAAATTCGGCGAAGCGAATTCCCAAGCGTCGTGCCATATCCGCGTTCAAGCGGCTCGACGACGAAACGTCCGTAAGTTCCTTCATCATTCAGTTCTACGGTTTCGATTTTCGGCTTTTCGATCTCAATCACTAATAGTACCCTCCTTCAAACGTCGCTCCGTTAGCTTACGTTATTTTAAGTCAAACCTTGTAGTATGCCAAACCTTCACAACCATTATTCACAAGTTGTTGATATTTGATACCACATCAGATCCAACTATACGCGACGACGTTTCGGAGGACGGCATCCGTTATGAGGAACTGGTGTTACGTCTTTAATGAGGTTAACTTCCAATCCAGCAGCTTGAAGCGAACGAATCGCAGCTTCGCGGCCAGCGCCTGGTCCTTTTACCATCACTTCGACAGTTCTCATGCCATGCTCCATCGCAGCTTTAGCAGCTGTTTCAGCAGCCATTTGAGCTGCGAAAGGCGTGCTCTTACGTGAGCCTCTGAAGCCCATGTTGCCAGAGCTTGCCCATGAAATTGCATTGCCGTGAGGATCCGTGATCGTAACGATCGTATTGTTGAATGTCGAGCGAATGTGCGCAACGCCAGTCTCAATATTCTTCCGGTCGCGGCGTTTTGTACGAACGACTTTTTTTGGTTTAGCCATTGTCCATTATCCTCCCTTCTTATTTCTTCTTGTTAGCTACAGTCCGACGAGGACCTTTACGCGTACGTGCATTTGTCTTAGTACGTTGACCGCGAACAGGCAAGCCGCGACGGTGACGAAGTCCACGGTAGCATCCGATTTCAGTCAGACGTTTAATGTTAAGTGAAATTTCACGACGCAAGTCGCCTTCTACTTTAACAGATTTATCAATTGCTTCGCGAAGGCGAGCAAGTTCGTCTTCTGTCAAGTCACGAACACGAGTGTCGTAGCTAACTTCAGCTGTATTCAAAAGTTTTTGCGACGTTGTTTTGCCGATACCGAAAATGTATGTCAGGGCGATTTCGACGCGTTTGTCACGCGGCAAGTCTACACCAGCTATACGTGCCATAGGCTATATTCCCCTCCTTCTATCCTTGTTTTTGTTTGTGTTTCGGATTTTCACAAATCACCATAACGTTGCCTTTGCGACGAATGACTTTGCATTTTTCGCAGATCGGCTTTACCGAAGGTCTAACCTTCATTGTGATTACCTCCCGAATCTTTCGTAATAAGCTCCAAATTGAGCCTATTTACGATAGGTGATGCGCCCTTTTGATAAATCATAAGGCGATAACTGTATAACCACCTTGTCTCCTGTCAGGATGCGAATAAAGTGCATTCTGAGCTTACCGGAAACATGTGCGAGAATTTGATGACCGTTCTCCAGCTCCACCTTGAACGTGGCATTCGGCAACGGTTCAATAACCGTACCTTCGACCTCAATGATGTCTTCCTTAGCCAACCGTCATTCTCCTTTCGCATTTAAATACTTCTGAATTGCATAACGTAACTTTGCGTTGGTCACCCTGCCGGTCTCTTGCATACTGCTAGAAACCTCAGAACTAATTGCAGGCTGTAACTCGAGATGCAGAACGTTCTTTTTCTTCGGTCCATCGAATCGGCGCTTATGGCCATCGGCAATCATGACGAATCGCTCATCAACGATTGCTAGGATAACAGCATAGCTTTCCTCATCTTTACCGCGAAGTACTTTGACGAACTGACCAATCTGGGGACGAGCTTCCATCGTCATACTATGGCTGCTGCGGCAAAATGGTCAATATTTCAAAGCCGTCCTCTGTAACAGCTACTGTATGCTCGAAATGAGCACACCATGAGCCGTCTTCCGTTACAACCGTCCAATTGTCTTCGAGCGTCCGGACATATCGTTCACCGATATTAACCATTGGTTCGATTGCAAGCACCATTCCGGTCTTCAGACGAGGTCCGCGATCTGGTATGCCGTAGTTCGGTATTTGTGGTTCCTCATGGAGGTCCGCGCCGATTCCGTGCCCTACGTATTCCCGTACTACGGAGAATCCTGCATCTTCAATTACCTTTTGAATAGCATGCGAAATTGTATATAGCCTAATATCCGGTTTGACGAGCGCAAGCCCCGCATAAAGCGATGCTTCCGTCACATCGAGCAACTTCTGAACTTCAGGGGTTACAGCTCCTACCGCATAGGTCCAAGCTGAATCACCGTGATAGCCTTCAAATTGCGCACCGATATCGATACTAATTATATCGCCTTCGTTCAACTTGCGTGACCCAGGGAAGCCGTGCACCAGCTCATCATTCACAGAAGCACAAATGCTGGAAGGGAAACCATTGTAACCTTTGAAGGAAGGAATCGCATTTTGACTCTTAATGTACGTTTCAGCGATTTGGTCAAGCTCACAAGTAGTGATGCCTGGTTTCACAGCCTGCGCCATCAATCGATGCGTTTCCGCAACAATGCGTCCTGCTTCCCTCATATAACGCAGCTCCGATTCGGATTTGCATATAATCATTACAATGAACCTCGCAAGCAGGAAACGATGTCTGATGTTACAACATCAATGTCCTTCTCGCCGTCGACTTCGCGAAGGAGACCTTTAGCACTGTAGTAATCGAGTAGAGGTGCGGTTTTGGATGTATACTCATCCAAACGAGTTCCGACCTTTTCCTCTGTATCATCAGAACGCTGATACAATTCTCCGCCGTCTTTGTCGCAGATACCTTCGACCTTAGGTGGATTAAAGATTACATGATAAGTCGTACCAGTCGTTTTCGATATGCGTCTGCCCGTCAAACGAGCAAGCAGCAAGCTGCGATCAACTTTTAAATTTACAACATGGTCAATACTGCGTCCGAGCTCCGCAAGCATAACATCAAGTGCTTCTGCTTGCTGCAGTGTGCGAGGAAACCCGTCGAGCAAGAATCCATTTTTGCAATCGGCTTGTTCAAGTCTTTCCTTTACAATGCCGTTCGTGATCTCATCGGGAACGAGCAAGCCTTGATCGACATACTCTTTCGCTTTGATTCCAAGTGCGGTTCCTTGTTTCATAGCGAGGCGGAATGCATCACCAGTGGAAATGTGGGGAATACCGAACTCTTCTACGATCCGTTCAGCTTGTGTACCTTTACCGGCACCCGGAGGGCCCATGAATAAAATGTTCATTGCTGAGTTCCTCGCTTTAAGCACAATAGGCTCGGGCGGGCTGCCGCAGAGCGCCTGTTGACGAACGCGGAAGCCCGGTCAGAACCTATTGTTATTTATTGATAAACCCTTTGTAATGGCGTTTGATCAACTGGCTCTCGATTTGCTTCATCGTATCAAGTGCAACACCGATAACGATTAGTAATGAAGTACCACCTAGCTGCACTGACTTAGGTAATCCAGCAAGTGTCCCGAAGAATACCGGAATGATTGAGATAACGGCCAAGAAAATTGCACCTGTCAACGTAATACGCGACATAACGCGTGTTAGGTAAGACGAAGTTGGCTTTCCTGGACGAATACCTGGAATATATCCGCCATTTTTCTTCATTTGATCGGCCATTTGAACCGGATTAATCTGAACGAAAGTGTAGAAGAAGGTAAACCCGATGATTAACAATACGTACAATACCATACCAAGCGGCTGGTCATAGCTCATATTCTTAATAATCCAGTCTGCCCAACCCTGAGTGGACCAAAACTGAGCAATCGTAACCGGGAACATGATGAGTGAAACCGCGAAAATGACCGGAATAACGCCTGCGCCGTTCACTTTCATCGGAATGTGCGTCGATTGTCCGCCGTACATTTTCCGTCCAACAACACGTTTTGCGTATTGAACAGGAATTTTACGAATACCTTGCTGTACGAATATAACACCGACGATGATTGCGATAATCGCAATCAGAATCAGTACCATTTTGATAATGTTCAGGAACAGTTGGTCTTGAGCACCTACGAACTGATCTTCGACGATCGTACGAATGTGTCCAGGAATACCAGCTGCGATTGCTGCAAAGATAAGAATGGAAATACCATTTCCGATTCCTTTTTCCGTAATTTGCTCACCCAGCCACATCAAGAAAGCAGTACCTGCTGTCAAGATAATAGCGATAAGCAAGTAATCAACGAATGTTGCGCCAACGATCATTTCATAACCGTATTGACGGTTAAAGCCGATCGCTGTTGCGAAACCTTGGATCATACCAAGAACAATCGTACCATAACGAGTGATTTGTGCGAGCTTACGTTTACCGTTTTCGCCTTCCTTTGCCCACTCAGCAAATTTCGGGATAACATCCATAGACAACAACTGTACGATAATCGACGCTGTAATATATGGGGTAATTCCGATTGCAAAGATAGAGAATTGGAACAAAGCACCGCCGGAAAACGTGTTAAGCAAGCCGAACAGTTCCGAACCGGCTGTATTAACTTGCTTAAACACATCTTTGTTTACATCAGGTACCGGAATAAAAGCACCGATGCGGTATATTAATAGGATGAAAAGGGTGAAGAGGATCCTTGTACGAAGATCCGCCACTTTCCAAATATTGGACACGGTCTTGAACAATTAGATCACCTCGGTTTTACCGCCGGCAGCCTGGATTTTCTCTACCGCAGATTGAGAGAACTTGTTTGCTTTAACAGTAAGTGTAACGCTAACTTCACCATTACCCAAAATTTTGATTCCTGCGAGCGGGTTCTTAACGATCCCAGTCTCGATGAGAACTTCTGGAGTGACTTCAGTACCTGCTGCAAAAGCATTTAGCTCTTCAATGTTGACAATTGCGTACTCTTTGCGGAACGGGTTGTTAAATCCGCGTTTCGGCACTCGACGATACAAAGGATTTTGTCCGCCCTCGAAACCAGGACGAACGCCGCCGCCGGAACGAGCGTTTTGACCTTTGTGACCTTTACCGGCGGTTTTACCGTTACCGGAACCGATACCGCGACCTTTGCGCTTTGGCGCTTGGGTTGAGCCCGGTGCTGGTGCTAGCTCATGCAATTTCATCGTTCGTGCACCTCCTTATTTATTTCTTGGAACAGCTATCTATTCTTGTACTTCTTCTACTTTTACCAAGTGACTAACAGTGTTAACCATGCCGCGGACAGCTGGGCTATCGTTCAAAACAACTGCTTGACGAATCTTCTTAAGACCGAAAGACTCAACCGTTGCACGTTGTTTCTCGTTGCGACCGATTAAACTGCGAACGAGGGTGATTTGCAATTTTGCCATCTTATTTCCCTCCTTAGCGTAACAGCTCTTCGACTGTTTTTCCACGAAGCTTAGCAACTTCTTCCACGCGTTTAAGACGGGAAAGACCTTCAAGCGTTGCATTAACCATATTCATGGAGTTCGAAGAACCTAGCGATTTCGTCAAGATGTCGCCGACACCAGCAAGTTCAAGAACTGCACGAACTGGGCCGCCAGCGATAACGCCAGTACCTTCTGAAGCTGGCTTCAAAAGAACTTCACCTGCACCGAAATGTCCGAGTACAAGATGGGGAATAGTCGTGCCAACGATTGGTACGTGGATCAGGTTTTTCTTAGCATCTTCAATACCTTTGCGGATTGCATCAGGTACTTCGCCTGCTTTACCGATCCCTGCGCCAACGTAGCCTTTACCGTCGCCGACTACTACTAGTGCACTAAAGCTGAAACGGCGTCCGCCTTTTACAACTTTAGATACGCGATTGATATTAACAACTTTTTCAGTCAGTTCTAACGTATTTGGATCTACACGCAAGTCGTTTAACCTCCTTATAAATAAAGTCGATTAGAATTCTAGGCCAGCTTCACGAGCTGCTGTAGCAAGTGCCTGAATTCTGCCGTGATACAAGTAACCGCCGCGATCAAATACTACTTGGGTTACACCCTTAGCTTGAGCGCGTTTCGCAATCAATTCTCCGACTTTGCTAGCTGCATCGATGTTACCACCGTTGCCAATTGCTTCAGTCAATTCTTTATCCTGTGTGGATGCAGAAACGATTGTTACTCCTGAAACATCGTCGATTAATTGAGCATACATATGCTTGGAGGAACGGAATACAGATAGACGCGGACGTGCAGCTGTACCGTTAATTTTTTTACGAACACGAAGGTGTCTTTTCAGACGAGCCTTGTTTTTGTCGCCTTTCGTAATCATACAAAGTTCACTCCTTTCTTTCAGCCTTAAGACGCTATCTTAAGCAAACGAACCGTTTGCTTATTTTTTCTTACCAGCTTTACCTTCTTTGCGGATGATGCGTTCGCCTTCATACTTGATACCTTTACCTTTATACGGTTCTGGTTCACGTACTGAACGAATTTTCGCTGCAGTTGCGCCAACTAGTTCTTTATCGATACCACGAACAGTAATCTTAGTGTTCGCAGGAACGTCAAACTCGATGCCGCTATCTGGAGTGATCTCAACTGGGTGAGAGTAACCAACGTTAAGTGTGATTTTGTCTCCAGTTTTGCTTGCACGGTAACCTACGCCAACTAGCTCCAAGTTTTTGGAGAAGCCTTCAGTAACGCCGCTCACCATGTTAGCGATGATGCTGCGAGTTGTTCCGTGCAACGAGCGATGCAATTTATTATCGGAAGGACGTTCTACTAGGATTTCAGTTTCAGTTACATTCACAACCATATCTTTGTGAATTTCACGGGAAAGTGAGCCTTTCGGTCCTTTTACAGTAATAACTGTGTTGTCCAAGCTGATTGTTACGCCGTTAGGCACTTGGATTGGTTTGCGACCAATACGGGACATTGTTACACCTCCTATCTTTGTGACTTGTTACTTACCAAACGTAGCAAACTACTTCGCCGCCAGATTTAACTTGGCGAGCTTCTTTATCAGTCATAATCCCTTTGGAAGTGGAAATAATTGCAATTCCAAGTCCACCGAGTACACGAGGGATTTCAGTTGATTGTGTATAAACGCGAAGGCCTGGTTTTGAAATACGTTTCAAGCCAGTAATAACGCGTTCTTGGTTAGGGCCGTATTTCAAGAAAATACGGATAATCCCTTGTTTGTTGTCTTCGATATATTCAGCGTCGCGGATAAAACCCTCGCGCTTCAAAATCTCAGCGATTTGCTTCTTCATTTTCGAAGCGGGCATTTCCACGGTCTCGTGACGAACGACATTCGCGTTACGAATACGCGTCAACATATCTGCAACCGGATCAGACATAACCATTGTGTTAACCTCCTTCCCAAACTAGGCTGATTACCAGCTTGCTTTTTTAACGCCAGGAATCTGGCCCTTATGTGCTAACTCACGGAAACAAATCCGGCAAACTTTAAACTTTTGCAAAACAGAATGCGGACGGCCGCAACGCTCACAGCGCGTATACGCGCGCACTTTAAATTTCGGTGTGCGTTGTTGCTTCACTTYCATCGAAGTTTTTGCCACTGGGTATTACACCTCCTAAAAGTGGATTACTTCGTAAACGGCATGCCCATTTGGGTCAGCAGTTCACGAGATTCTTCGTCCGTTTTTGCCGTCGTGACGATGACGATGTCCATACCGCGCACTTTATCGACTTTGTCGTACTCGATCTCTGGGAATATCAATTGCTCTTTCAAACCAAGCGTATAGTTACCGCGGCCATCAAAAGCTTTGTTTGATACACCGCGGAAGTCACGTACACGCGGAAGAGAAATGTTGAACAGTTTATCAAGGAAATGGTACATGCGCTCACCGCGCAAAGTAACTTTAACCCCGATTGGCATGTTCTCACGAAGCTTAAAGCCTGCAATAGACTTCTTCGCACGAGTAACGACTGGTTTTTGACCGGAAATGATACGTAGTTCTTCAACAGCTACATCAAGGATTTTCGAATTGGAAACCGCTTCGCCTACCCCCATGTTGATAACTACCTTCTCAATTTTCGGCACTTGCATAACAGACGTATAGTTGAACTTCTGCATAAGAGCAGGAGTTATTTCGTTTAAGAAACGACCTTTCAATCTTGCTGCCATTGATCATGGACCTCCTTTCCTACCGTAACGATTAGTCGATTACTTCTCCGGAACGTTTCGCGATCCGAACTTTCTTGCCGTTGTCTAGCACTTTGTATCCGATACGTGTTACTTTACCGCTCTTCGGATCGATATGCATAACGTTTGATACGTGAATTGGTGCTTCTTGTTCGATAATACCGCCCTGTGGGTTAGCTTGTGATGGACGAGTATGTTTCTTAACAGTATTTACACCTTCTACAAGAACGCGATTTTCACGCGGGTATGCAGCGATAACGCGGCCCTTCTTACCTTTATCTTTACCGGTAATTACGATAACCGTATCGTCTTTTTTCACGTGCAATTTGTTGTTATGGGATTCGAGTACTTTTTTCAGCCTTGGCATGAGTTACACCTCCTGCACGCTTGTGCTTTCAAGCTTATATAGGTTGTTAGATTACTTCTGGAGCAAGCGATACGATTTTCATGAAATCTCTATCGCGAAGTTCACGGGCAACTGGTCCAAAGATACGTGTGCCACGTGGGCTTTTGTCTTCTTTAACGATAACAGCTGCGTTTTCGTCAAATGCGATGTACGAACCGTCTTTACGACGAACCGAACGTTTTGTACGAACGATAACCGCTTTAACAACGTCACCCTTTTTGACAACGCCGCCTGGTGTTGCTTGTTTTACTGAGCAAACGATCAAATCGCCGATGTGTCCAACGCGACGTCCCGTTCCACCAAGTACACGGATACACATCAATTGTTTTGCGCCAGAGTTGTCAGCAACCGCTAAGCGCGAAAATGGTTGAATCATTTCAACGTCCTCCTTTCGGAAAAATGCTCAGATACTGCATACGCTCATTAGATAATAACAGCAACTTCAACAACTTCCACAAGTCTGAAGCGCTTATCTTTCGATAGCGGACGAGTCTCCATGATTTTCACGATGTCGCCAATCTTCGCTTGGTTATTTTCATCGTGCGCTTTAAATTTTTTCGTAACTTTAATGCGTTTATGGTACAATTCGTGTTTTTTATATGTTTCAATAGCAACTACGATTGTTTTATCCATCTTGTCGCTTACCACTTTGCCAATTAACACTTTGCGGGCATTGCGTTCGCTCATGTTCTTCCTCCTTCCTTCAGCCATGATTATGCATTCATGTAAGGGATTTACTAGCTGCTAATTCCGAGTTCTCTTTCACGCAAAATCGTTTTAGCACGAGCGATTCCTTTACGCACATCACGGATCCGAGTCGGGTTATCCAATTGGCCAGTAGCCAGTTGGAAACGAAGATTGAAAAGCTCTTCTTTAAAACCAGCGACCTGTTGTTCAAGCTCAGCAGAGGTTAGGTTTCTAAATTCACTAGCTTTCATTTGCTTCACCACCCACTTCTTCACGCTTCACGAATTTAGTCTTGATTGGCAATTTATGAGCCGCAAGACGCATCGCTTCACGAGCGGTTTCTTCGGATACACCAGCAAGTTCAAACAGGATTTTACCTGGTTTAACTACGGCTACCCATTTCTCAACGTTACCTTTACCACTACCCATACGCACTTCAAGAGGCTTTTGAGTAATTGGTTTTGCAGGGAAAATCTTGATCCAAACTTTACCGCCACGTTTAATGTAGCGAGTCATAGCGATACGAGCCGCTTCAATCTGACGGTTTGTGATCCATGATGGTTCTAGAGCTTGTAGACCGAATTCACCGAATGCTACTGTAGTGCCGCCTTTAGCGCGACCCTTCATATGACCGCGTTGTTGTTTGCGGTGTTTGACACGTTTAGGTACCAACATGATTAGTTGCCTCCTTCCTGGGGAGCTTTCTTCTTAATCGGAAGGACTTCGCCGCGATAGATCCATACTTTTACGCCGATACGGCCGTATGTTGTAGCCGCTTCAGCCGTGCCATAATCGATATCTGCACGTAGTGTATGAAGTGGTACTGTTCCTTCGCTGTAGCCTTCCGAACGTGCGATTTCCGCGCCACCGAGACGACCGCTAACTGCGGTTTTGATCCCTTTAGCACCTGAACGCATGGAGCGTTGAATTGCTTGCTTCAATGCGCGACGGAAAGATACACGACGCTCAAGTTGTTGTGCAATGCTTTCAGCTACAAGAATAGCGTCAAGATCTGCATGTTTGATTTCAGAAATGTTGATGTGAACTTTTTTGCCTTTAGAAATTTTACCAAGCTCAGTACGTAGGTTTTCTACCTCTGAACCGCCTTTACCAATAACCATACCTGGTTTTGCGGTTTGAATCGTAACGTTCACGCGGTTAGCTGCACGTTCGATCTCGATGTGAGAAACTGCTGCGTCTTTCAGCTTGTTTTTCAAATATTCACGGATTTTAACGTCTTCCATAAGAAGATCGCCGAAATCTTTGCCAGCGAACCATTTGGACTCCCAATCACGGATAACACCGACCCGGAAGCCTATTGGATTTACCTTTTGACCCACACGTATTCCCTCCTTATTTTTCAGATACCACCAAGGTAATGTGGCTGGTTCTTTTATTGATCCGGCTTGCGCGACCCATCGCACGTGGACGGAAACGTTTCATCGTTGGCCCTTGGTTAACAAAGGCTTGCGAGATAACCAATTTGTTCACGTCAAGCTGGTAGTTATGCTCAGCGTTAGCAATCGCAGAGTTCAACAGCTTCTCYAAAATTGGGGATGCAGACTTAGGCGTGTGACGCAAAATCGCGATTGCTTCGCCAACTTGTTTACCGCGAATCAAATCCGCAACAAGCTGTGCTTTACGAGGTGCAATACGAATATATTTAGCGTGCGCTTTAGCTTCTGGCATGTAGGAACCTCCTCTCGTTCAGTTAGAGATGTTTAAGGGCAAATTAACGTCTGCCCGTTTTTTTGTCTTCACCGGCATGGCCTTTATACGTACGAGTTGGTGCAAATTCACCAAGCTTGTGTCCAACCATATCTTCCGTTACATATACAGGCACGTGCTTGCGTCCGTCATATACCGCAAACGTGTGACCTATGAATTGTGGGAAAATGGTCGAGCGGCGGGACCAGGTTTTGATAACGACCTTTTTCTCAGCTTCGTTCAATACCTCGACTTTTTTAAGCAGGTATCCGTCAATAAACGGACCTTTCTTTAAACTGCGACCCATTTGTGTTCCTCCCTTCAAATAAGCGGTAGCGATACTTTCGTATCACGCGGTTTTTATCAAGCAGCTATTATTTCGTGCGACGACGAATAATGTATTGGCTTGATGCTTTTTTCTTCTTACGTGTTTTGTAACCAAGAGTTGGTTTACCCCATGGTGACAACGGAGATTTACGTCCGATTGGAGCACGGCCTTCACCACCACCGTGTGGGTGATCGTTAGGGTTCATGACAACACCACGTACAGTTGGACGATTGCCTAACCAACGGTTACGGCCGGCTTTACCGATTTTCACGAGTTCGTGATCTTCGTTACCAACAGAACCAATTGTTGCACGGCAAGTGTTCAAGATACGACGAACTTCACCTGAAGACAAACGAACGGATACATAGTTTTCTTCTTTACCAAGAAGTTGAGCACTAGTACCAGCTGCACGAACAAGTTGTCCGCCTTTGCCTKGTTTCAATTCGATGTTGTGGATAACTGTACCGACAGGGATATTAACAAGCGGCATTGCATTGCCGGGTTTAATATCAGAGCCTACTCCAGATACCACTTGATCTCCAACTTTCAAGCCTTTAGGAGCGATGATATATGCTTTTGCACCATCAACATAATGGATCAAAGCGATGTTGGAAGAACGGTTTGGATCATACTCGATCGTAGCTACGTTACCAACGATACCGTCTTTAGTACGTTTGAAGTCGATGATACGGTATTTACGTTTGTGTCCGCCGCCATGGTGACGAACCGTAATTTTACCTTGGTTGTTGCGTCCAGCTTTTTTGAAAAGCGGAGCAAGCAACGATTTCTCCGGTGTACTTGTCGTGATCTCTTCGAAAGTCGAGACCGACATGTTACGACGTGCAGGAGAGGTCGGTTTGTACTTTTTAATAGGCACTTTGATTTCCTCCTTTTCTAAACAGACGTTTCAAAGAATTCAAGTTCTTTGCTATCAGCGCTCAATTGAACGATGGCTTTTTTCCAATCCGGTCTGTATCCGCTATGTTTACCATAACGTTTCGGTTTACCCGCAACACGCATTGTGTTAACGCCGGTTACTTTTACTTTAAAGATTGATTCAATCGCAAGTTTGATTTCAGTTTTGTTTGAACGAAGATCAACTTCGAAAACATACTTTTTATCAACCATGTAATCGCTCGTACGTTCCGTGATAACCGGGCGCTTGATAATATCGCGTGGATTTTTCATTACGCAAGCACCTCCTGTACTTTCTCTACTGCTTCTTTAGTGATGATAAGGTTGTCATGCACCAAAACATCCAGAACATTGATGCCGTCAGCTGCAACGAACTTCACACCTGGGATGTTACGAGCAGACAATGCTACGTTATCTTCATAATTAGCCGTTACTACAAGAGCTTTGCGGCCAACTTTAAGGTTGCTTAGAATTGCTGCGAATTCTTTCGTCTTAGGAGCTGCAAATGTCAGTTGATCCAAAACGATAATCTCGTTTGCAATCACTTTCGAAGACAATGCTGATTTAATCGCTAGACGACGAACTTTCTTAGGAAGTTTGAAGCCATAAGAGCGTGGAGTAGGTCCGAAAACCACACCGCCGCCAACCCATTGCGGGGAGCGAATACTACCTTGACGAGCACGGCCAGTACCTTTTTGTTTCCAAGGTTTACGACCGCCACCGCGTACTTCGGAGCGTCCTTTAGTTTTGTGATTGCCGAAGCGTTCAGATGCTTGTTGATTAACAACAGCACTGTGCAAAACGTGAACATTTGGTTGAATTCCGAAAACCGTTTCAGCCAGTTCAAGTTCGCCCACTTGCGCGCCACTCACGTTATATACTGTTACTTTTGGCATTTCCTGTTCCTCCTTTCTTTAAGATCAATTATTTCTTAACAGTTTGCTTAACTTTTACGAATCCGTTTTTCGGGCCCGGAATCGAACCTTTTATTAGAAGAACGTTACGTTCTACATCTACACGGATAACTTCAAGCTTTTGAATCGTAATTGTTTCGTGACCCATATGTCCTGGAAGGCGTTTGCCTTTCGGTACACGGTTCGCTTGGATAGAACCCATCGAACCTGGTCCACGGTGGTAACGGGAACCGTGAGACATAGGACCCGTGCTTTGTCCCCAACGTTTGATAACGCCGGCAAAGCCTTTACCTTTTGAAATACCTGTTACGTCAACGAATTCGCCTTCTGTGAATAGGTCAGCTTTAACTTCTTGGCCAACTTCATAATCACCTAGATTAATTCCGCGAATTTCACGAACGTAGCGCTTAGGTGTTGTGTTAGCTTTTTTAGCGTGACCAGCTTCTGGCTTGTTCGATCTGCTCTCCTTCTTATCGGAGAAACCGAATTGAACTGCTTCGTAGCCATCGTTTTCTTGGTCTTTCTTTTGAAGTACTACGCAAGGTCCAGCTTCGATAACCGTTACAGGAACGACATTACCTTCAGCAGTAAACACTTGAGTCATACCAAGTTTTTTTCCTAAGATACCTTTCATGTTGACACCTCATTTCCTTTCTATAATCGCATATGCTGATATTACAGTTTGATTTCGATATCTACACCGGATGGTAAATCCAGGCGCATCAACGCATCAACCGTTTGCGGCGTTGGGTTTACAATGTCGATCAAACGCTTATGAGTGCGTTGTTCGAATTGCTCCCTAGAATCCTTGTACTTGTGTACCGCACGGAGAATGGTGATGATTTGCTTTTCCGTTGGCAACGGAATCGGCCCGGATACGCCTGCACCGGAACGTTTTGCAGTTTCAACGATTTTCTCTGCGGATTGATCAAGAATCCTGTGATCGTATGCTTTCAAGCGGATACGAATCTTTTGCTTTGCCATATAAGTCCCTCCTTCTTTCGCCCAATTTATTATCGGACATACTCCGTGAGAAAACCCTGCACATGCCCCATGGCAAAGGGGCCGGGTGTGTCGGCAACCTCTCACATCATCGCAACGTCAGACCAACAGTCAATATTATACCGAATCTAATAGGCAAATGCAACATAAAGTTTCTTCTTTCTTTTTACCGTCATACAACTGCGGAAAGATCGTCAATAATGCATTGTAATCTATCCTTACATTCGCCCATTATGTCCCTTATTACAAGTATTTAGAACACTATCATTATAATAACGGACTTAATGGGCGCTATATGATTATATACATCATCCGGATGAAAATACACCACCAAATAACGCCAACCTTCACATTTACATAAAAAACACGCAGCGACCACATGTCGCTGCGTGTTTTCCTTCTATAATAACAGAGTTGAAGTGAAGTATCCGCAGGCTCTGATTCTACTTGTTTAGAAGGTGCAGGCAGCTATGACTTTTCTAACAGAGCTGCACACTCTCCATCCAACACTTCATATTCAGAGTTATAACGCCCTAACCAAGTACGATACGATCATCCGCAAGTTTCTTTCCGCTTATCAACTCAAACTCGCCTAGCAGTTGCTGTACGGTAAGATCCTTTTTGCGTTCTTCTGGTACATCAAGTATAATCCGGCCTTTGTCCATCATAATAAGTCGATTCCCAAGACGTATGGCCTGCTCCATATTATGAGTAACCATAAGAGTGGTCAAATTCATCTCGCGAACTAGGTTTTCCGTTAAAGTCGTAATGAGCTCTGCTCTAGAAGGATCAAGCGCTGCCGTATGTTCATCAAGCAATAAGATTTGCGGCCTTGTAAAGGTAGCCATCAATAGGCTTAACGCTTGGCGTTCTCCACCTGACAATAAACCAACCTTTGCGCCAAGTCGATTTTCGAGACCTATACCGAGGCGCTGCAGCTCTTTCTTAAAAATGGCACGTTTTGCGCGTGTTACGCCAAAGGAAAAACCACGTGACTTTCCACGAGCATACGCTATCGCCAAATTCTCTTCTATAGACATACGCGGCGCTGTTCCTGCCATCGGATCCTGAAATACTCGGCCAATCCAGCGGCTGCGCTCATATTCCGATAGATGACTTATATTGTTGCCGTCAATTCGCACTTCGCCCGCGTCCGGCTTCATCACGCCGGATATAATGTTCATTAATGTAGATTTGCCTGCTCCGTTACTACCGATAACCGTAATAAAATCGCCTGGCTTCATAATCAGATTGGCACCTACGAGCGCTGTCTTCTCATCAACGGTACCAGGATTAAACAGCTTGGACACTTTAGCGATCTCCAACATTAGCGTCCACCTCCAGGTTGAATAATATCCAAGGATGCCAGCATTTCTGCCGTTCGTCTTTTGGCTATATTCTTTTGCTTCCATGTTCTTCTTATCGTAGGTATAATCAATGCAAAAATGATAATTACTGCTGTAATAAGCTTCATATCAGAAGCATCCAACCATTCAACACGTAGTGCAAATGCATATATAATTCGATAAATAATCGAACCAAGTATAACAGCCAAAGTTGCTCTAAAGATTGTGCGGGATCCGAATATCGCTTCACCAATAATTACGGATGCAAGACCAATAACGATCATACCAATACCCATGCTATTATCCGCATATTTATTGTAATGTGCGACTAATGCACCTGAGGTCGCAACTAGTGAATTCGACAAAGCCACGCCAAAAATCGTCGTAACATCTGTATTTGCGCCAAAGCTGCGAATCATCCGAGAGTTATCCCCAGTTGCGCGAAGACTTAATCCCAGATCCGTACGGAAAAATAGATCGAGAACCAACTTAACCACAACGACAAAAATGATCATAACAACTAATGTGGATACATTACTAAATAGGTTTTCCTGTCCCCTTAAGGAAACGTTTGGTTTTCCCAAAATTCTTAAATTGATTGAATACAGTGCTATCATCATAATAATGCCTGACAATAGTCCGTTTATTTTACCCTTTGTATGCAGTAAGCCAGTACATGTACCCGCTATAGCCCCACCTGCAAATGCGCATAATACAGCAATCCATGGAGCTGTTCCATTAACCGTCATAACCGTACCGATAGCTGCGCCTGTAGTAAAGCTGCCATCAACCGTCAAATCCGGAAAATCAAGAATTCGAAACGTAATATATACTCCAAGTGCCATAAGCGCATACAATAATCCACTCTCTAAAGCTCCCTGCATTGATACGAGCATATGACATACCTCCTTTTTCATAACAAGGGGGTGAACGAGTAGCCCGGTCACCCCTTTTGAACTTATGAGCCTATTATTTTTAGCAAGTGAATTTTAATTTACTCGATAATGTTGTTTGCTTGATCTTTAACGAATGCTTTCATCTCGTCAGTAACTGTAATGCCTTGCTCAGCTGCTGCTTTCAAGTTGAAAATGAAGTCAAGCTTTTGTGGCACTGTAACATCCATGTCTGCTGGTTTTTTACCATTTTTCAAAATCTCTACTGCCATTTGACCAACTTCATAACCATGGTCATAATATTTGAAGCCTACTGCCGCAAAAGCACCTTTTTCTACCGTATCGCGGTCAGCAGAGAAGAATGGAATATCATTTTTATTAGCCACATCAATAATAGCATCAACGCCGCTTACAACCATATTATCCAAAGTGATGTAGATAGCTTCTACACGACCAACTAGAGATTCTGCCGCTTGTTTAACATCTGAAGAGTTCGCTACTGAAGCTTTAACGAGCTTAATGCCATGTTCAGCAAGTGCCTTTTCAGCAATGTCGCCCATTACAACCGCATTTGGTTCTCCTTCATTAATAACAAGGCCCACATTTTTTACATTAGGAAATTGAGCTGCGATAAAATCCATCGTTTGTTTAATGGCATCTGGATTCGTATCAGAAGCACCAGTAACATTTCCTCCTGGAGCTTTCAATTGTGTAACGATTCCTGCATCAATCGGATCTGTGACTGCAGCGAATAATACAGGGATGTCTTTGACTTCATCAGCCAAGCTTTGTGCAGTCGGAGTTGCAATTCCTAATGCAAGGTCACTTTTACTTGATTTAATCTTTTGTGCAATTGTAGCAATATTCGCTTGCTCACCTTGCGCATTATTGAAGTCGATTTTAAGGTTTTTGCCTTCTTCAAATCCACCATCTTTTAGTGCTGCAATAAAGCCTTCGCGCGTTGCATCCAATGATGGGTGCTCAACAATTTGTGAGATCGCGATCGTATACTGTTTCTCACTGTTGCCTGAACCCGATTTATTTCCTTCGTTCTCTGTACCTGCTTTACCTGAGTTTGCACCACATGCTGCTGTTACTACCATAACTGAAGCTAATACCAAGCTAAGTAAAAATTTTCTGTTCATTCTTCAAACCCCTCTCATCATATAAATTCTCTTGTAATGAAGCCGTTTGCAAAAAAAATGTACAGCAAAGCATTATCGCTTTCTATCATTAAAGCCTATGTCTGTGCGTAATGACTACAATTAATGAGTGAAGGACAAGCTCTACCTACTATTCCTTAATATTAAATGGGCTTAAGGCATACAGTCAATGAATAGTTATTTGTAAAATTAAGTAAGAAGCCCTATTGACCGTTTTACATAGAAAAATAAAAAGCCCTCACCGAAGTGAGGGCTTTTGTTATTCATAGCGGCTAAGCCGCAATGAATTATTTTTGGATAGAAGCTACAGCGCCAGCGCCTACAGTACGGCCGCCTTCACGAATAGAGAAACGAGTTCCCTCTTCAACAGCGATTGGAGCGATAAGCTCAACCGTTACAGTGATGTTGTCGCCAGGCATAACCATTTCAGTACCTTCTGGCAAGTTGATGATACCCGTTACGTCAGTTGTACGGAAGTAGAACTGTGGACGGTAACCAGTGAAGAAAGGCTTGTGACGGCCACCCTCTTCTTTAGTTAGAACGTAGATTTGAGCAGTGAAGTTAGTGTGTGGTTTAACCGAACCCGGTTTAGCCAAAACTTGACCACGCTCGATGTTGCTGCGGTCTACACCACGAAGCAAAGCACCTACGTTGTCACCAGCTTGAGCGGAGTCAAGCAATTTACGGAACATTTCAACGCCTGTTACTACGGACTTACGGGATTCTTCAGCAAGACCGATAATTTCGATCTCGTCGCCAACTTTGATAACGCCACGCTCAACACGACCTGTAGCAACAGTACCACGGCCAGTGATTGTGAATACGTCCTCGACAGGCATAAGGAAAGGTTTAGCAGTATCGCGCTCAGGAGTAGGGATATAAGTATCCACTTGCTCGAAAAGCTCGATGATTTTTTCAGCCCAAGGACCATCTGGGTTTGCAAGTGCTTCACGAGCTGCACCACGGATGATTGGAGTGTCGTCGCCTGGGAACTCATACTCAGAAAGAAGGTCACGAACTTCCATTTCAACTAGCTCAAGAAGCTCTTCGTCTTCAACCATGTCGCATTTGTTCAAGAATACAACGATGTAAGGTACGCCTACTTGTTTCGAAAGCAAGATGTGCTCACGAGTTTGTGGCATAGGACCGTCAGTAGCGGAAACTACAAGAATAGCTCCGTCCATTTGAGCAGCACCAGTGATCATGTTTTTTACATAGTCGGCGTGACCTGGGCAGTCAACGTGTGCGTAGTGACGAGCAGGCGTCTCATACTCAACGTGAGCTGTCGAGATCGTGATACCACGCTCGCGCTCTTCTGGAGCTTTATCGATTTGGTCGAATGCGATTGCTGCACCGCCGTATTTTTTTGAAAGTACAGTTGTGATAGCTGCAGTCAAAGTCGTTTTACCGTGATCGACGTGACCGATAGTACCGATATTAACGTGCGGTTTGTTACGTTCAAATTTTGCCTTAGCCATTGAACTTGAGCCTCCTCAATTTAACATCATATTTTTTATGTGTGGCCGACATTTGGCTCGCAAGCAAACCAAAATGACGGCAAAAGCAATTTGTTGAGCGCTAGTCCAAAAACGATTACTCGCCTTTGTTTTTAGCAATAATCTCATCAGAGATTGATTTTGGAACTTCTTCATAATGAGAAAGCTCCATGGAGAATACGCCGCGTCCTTGTGTACCGGAACGTAGTGTAGTGGAATAACCAAACATCTCGGAGAGAGGTACCTTGGAGCGGATAATTTGTGCACCTGCACGAGTATCCATACCTTCGATACGACCACGACGGGAGTTAAGCATACCCATAACATCGCCCATGTACTCTTCTGGAACAGTAACTTCAACTTTCATGATTGGCTCAAGAAGAACTGGCTTACATTTTTCTTTGGCAGCTTTAAGCGCCATCGAACCTGCAATTTTAAACGCCATCTCCGAGGAGTCAACATCATGGTAAGATCCGTCAACAACAACAGCTTTAACATCAACGAGCGGGAAGCCGGCTACAACACCGTTCTTCATTGACTCTTCGATACCAGCTTGGATTGGAGCGATAAATTCACGAGGAATTGATCCACCAACTGTTTTGTTTTCGAATATGAAGCCTGTACCAGGCTCAAGTGGTGAAAACTCAACCCAACAATGACCGAATTGACCTTTACCACCGGACTGACGAACGAACTTACCTTCAACCTTCGCAGCTTGACGGAACGTTTCACGGTAAGCAACTTGTGGTTTACCAACGTTTGTCTCAACTTTGAATTCGCGGAACATACGGTCAACAAGGATCTCAAGGTGAAGCTCACCCATACCAGAGATAATTGTTTGGTTTGTTTCTTCATCCGTATGTGCACGGAAAGTAGGATCTTCTTCAGCAAGCTTGGAAATAGCGATACCTAGTTTGTCTTGGTCAGCTTTCGTTTTTGGTTCGATAGCAACCGAGATAACCGGCTCAGGGAAGTTCATCGATTCAAGAACGATGATGTGCTTCTCATCACAAAGTGTATCACCAGTAGTCGTATCTTTCAAACCTACAGCTGCAGCGATATCGCCGGAATAAACTTCCGTGATCTCTTGACGGCTGTTTGCGTGCATTTGAAGAATACGTCCAATACGTTCACGTTTGCCTTTTGTTGAGTTAAGGACATACGAACCGGATTTTAGTACTCCTGAATATACACGGAAGAAAGTAAGTCTACCAACATAAGGGTCAGTCATGATTTTGAATGCCAAAGCCGCGAAAGGCTCTGTGTCTGAAGATGGACGTTCTCCTTCTTCACCGTCTTCAAGAGTACCTTTGATAGCCGGTACATCAAGAGGTGAAGGTAGGTAATCCACAACAGCATCCAACATCGGCTGAACACCTTTGTTACGGTATGAGGAGCCAGCTACAACCGGGAAGATTTTAACTTCGCAAACACCTTTACGGAGTGCTGCTTTAATTTCTGGAATAGTGATTTCTTCACCTTCCAAATATTTCATCGTTAATTCTTCATCCAATTCTGCTACTTTCTCAATCAATTCCGTACGTAGTGCATCTACTTGCTCTACATACTCAGCTGGAACTTCAACTTTTTCAGGGTCTTTACCAGTATCGTCTTTGTAGATATAAGCTACACGTTCAACGATATCGATAATACCTTTAAAGTCGCTTTCCGCGCCGATTGGAATTTGAATTGCTACGGCATTGGCACCAAGACGCTCACGCATGTCTTTGATTACGTTTAGGTAATCTGCACCAATGATATCCATTTTGTTTACGTAAGCAATCCGAGGTACGTTGTAACGGTCAGCCTGACGCCATACGGTTTCAGACTGTGGCTCAACGCCTTCTTTTGCACTGAAAACCCCAACGGCCCCGTCCAATACGCGTAGGGAACGTTCAACTTCAACAGTGAAGTCAACGTGTCCCGGGGTGTCGATAATATTAATGCGGTGTCCATGCCATTGAGCAGTCGTCGCGGCAGACGTAATTGTAATACCGCGCTCTTGTTCTTGTTCCATCCAGTCCATCGTAGCTGCACCTTCGTGCACCTCTCCGATTTTGTGAGTACGGCCCGTGAAGAACAAGATCCGTTCAGTAGTTGTGGTTTTACCGGCATCAATATGCGCCATAATCCCGATGTTACGCGTATTTTTCAAGGAGAACTCTCTTGACATAAAATTGTCTCCTCTCGAATGTAAAAATTCTACCAGCGGTAGTGAGCAAACGCTTTGTTCGCTTCAGCCATTTTGTGAGTATCTTCGCGCTTTTTAACAGCTGCGCCAGTGTTATTGGAAGCATCTGTGATTTCAGCAGCTAAACGCTCTTCCATCGTTTTCTCACCGCGGTTACGTGAGTAGTTCACGAGCCAGCGGAGACCAAGTGCCGTACGGCGCTCTGGTTTAACTTCGATCGGCACTTGATAGTTTGCACCGCCGACACGGCGTGCTTTAACCTCAAGTACAGGCATAATATTTTTCAAAGCAGCTTCGAACACTTCCATCGGATCTTTACCCGTGCGTTCTTGAATCAGTTTGAAAGCATCATACAATAGTGTTTGTGCAACGCCTCTTTTACCGTCAAGCATAATGCGGTTGATTAGGCGCGTTACCAGTTTGCTATTATATAGCGGATCTGGAAGCACATCGCGTTTCGTTACAGGACCTTTGCGTGGCATGAGAAAGTCCCCCTTTCTTCTAATAGTTGCTATTTCTAGCATTTCAATAACCTGTTAAGGTTATGATTATGATTTTTTAACTTTCGGACGTTTCGTACCGTATTTCGAACGAGCTTGCATACGGTTGTTTACACCTGCAGTATCAAGTGCACCGCGAACGATGTGATAACGTACTCCTGCTAAGTCTTTTACTTTACCACCACGGATCAAAACAACGCTGTGCTCTTGCAAGTTGTGTCCGATACCTGGAATGTAAGCCGTAACTTCTAAGCGGTTCGTTAAACGAACACGAGCATATTTACGAAGTGCGGAGTTCGGTTTCCTTGGAGTCATTGTACCTACACGAGTGCACACACCGCGTTTTTGAGGAGCGCTGATGTTTGTAGCTTCACGTTTCAATGCATTGAAACCTTTTTGCAATGCCGGCGATTTCGATTTAACGACTTTCGCTTGGCGTCCTTTACGGACTAGCTGGTTAATAGTTGGCATGTTGCCACCCCCTTCCCTATATTCATGTCTTTTGAAAATATAAGCATTTATAAAGAAGTTGTTTATAAATCAACTTATATTCTTTTTCGCGTAAGCGGGCTCTTCCCACCAAAAGCCGGCAATAGCCGTTTACGCATGTATGGTAGACATTTTACCTAAAATTAAGCCCACAGATCCAGGCGGATCATAAAAGAACAAACAAAAGTTCTCGCCAGCTAATCATCGCTAAATAATCAACTAACAAAAACGGCTATTGCGTTATTCTTCTTCGGTTACGAGTGCTGCCATCGCGGCCCCGACATCGATGCCGCAGGTTTCCCCAAGCTCTACCATCGTGTCGATCCATTTCATTGGAACTCCCGCCCGCTCACATAGATGAACAATCTTCTCTTTCATCTGCGGATCTGCATCTCGTGCGACATAGACTTTAATGGCTCTTTGCTGCTCGAGCATCTTCGTCGTTTGCTTCGCGCCGACTTTGAATTGCATGATAATCACCTTCAATTCTTCCATTCAGCGAACACACAATTAGGCACACTTCGATATAGTATCACCTACTATGTGCTTGTGTCAAGAACCTTCTAGGATAATCACTTGTAAACTTTTTGTAAATGAATTTCATACTGTAAACATATAAAAGAGCGGTTATCTTCCGCTTCCAAGGAAACGGAAGATGTGACGCTCCTTCGATATTAGTTAGTATCCGGTTTTAAGAACATGATCTGTTCAAGCCGACTAGTCGACTGTTACAGCTTCTGTTTCTAGTTCGCCTTCAACTGCAGTAGTTGTTTCATCTTCAAGTCCAGCAAAACGAATGTTACGATAACGGGCCATTCCAGTACCTGCTGGAATCAACTTACCGATAATAACATTTTCCTTGAGTCCAAGCAACTGGTCAACTTTGCCTTTAATAGCGGCATCAGTCAATACACGAGTTGTTTCTTGGAAGGAAGCTGCTGACAAGAACGAATCAGTCTCAAGCGATGCCTTCGTAATACCGAGCAAAACTGGTTTTGCAACAGCTGGTTCGAGATCTGCGAAAATTGCAGTGCGGTTTTGAGCTTCATATTCATGAATATCAACGAACGCACCAGGAAGCAACGTTGTGCCGCCTGCATCTACAATACGAATTTTACGGAGCATTTGTTTAATCATGACCTCAACGTGCTTGTCATTGATTTCTACCCCTTGATTTCGGTAAACGCGCTGTACTTCTTGCAAAATGTAGTTTTGAACGCCACGGATACCTTTGATACGCAGCATATCTTTAGGGTCAATTGAACCGTCAGTCAGCTCATCGCCGGCTTCGATTTGTTGACCTTGCGTTACGCGGATACGCGAACCATAGGTAACAGCATACACTTTCGATTCCGCTTCACCTTGAACCTCGATTTCACGACGGTCCTTCGCTTCACGGATTTCTTTAACCACACCGTCAAGCTCAGAAATAATCGCTTGACCTTTCGGATTACGCGCCTCAAACAACTCTTGGATACGCGGCAAACCTTGTGTGATATCGTCTCCCGCAACGCCGCCCGTATGGAACGTACGCATTGTGAGCTGTGTTCCTGGCTCACCGATGGATTGAGCTGCGATAATACCTACCGCTTCCCCAATCTCAACGTGTTTACCAGTTGCAAGGTTACGTCCSTAACAGATCTTACATACGCCATGACGAGCACGGCAGCTTAGTACGGAACGAATTTGCAGCTTTTCAACGCCAGCGTCGATAATTGCATCCGCTTTGTTCGAGTCAATCAACTCACTGCGGTTAACAATAATCTCGCCTGTTTTTGGATTACGAACCGTTTCAAACGCATAGCGGCCTTCAATACGGTCATAAAGATCTTCAATAACCTCTTTACCGTCTTGAATTTTGCTTACAGAGAAGCCTTTATCGGTACCGCAATCTTCTTCACGTACGATTACGTCTTGTGCAACGTCAACAAGTCGACGAGTCAAGTAACCGGAATCGGCAGTACGAAGGGCAGTATCGGCAAGACCTTTCCGCGCTCCGTGAGTAGAAATAAAGTACTCGAGTACTGTAAGACCCTCGCGGAAGTTCGATTTAATTGGCAACTCGATGATACGACCGGATGGATTGGCCATCAAACCACGCATACCGCCAAGCTGTGTAATTTGAGATTTGTTACCCCGTGCTTTGGAGTCCACCATGAGCATGATGTTGTTGTAACGATCCATCGATTTCATAAGAACTTCGGTGATCTCGTCTTTACATTTACCCCAAATTGTAATGATCCGGTCATAGCGCTCCTCGTTTGTAATCAAACCACGACGGTATTGATTCATAACGGTAGCAACCTTCTCATCGGAGCGCTTCATGATTTCGTCTTTCTCTTTCGGAATGATAACGTCAGCTACGCCGATCGTAATACCAGCCTTAGTCGAGTAAGTGAAACCAAGCTGCTTAATGCGGTCAAGAAGCATCGCAGTAAGCGTAGTGTGGTATTGGCGGAAACATTCTGCAATAACTAATGCAAGATAGTCTTTACCTACCGCACCAGGCGTTTCGATTGCATCCAGGAATTTAGGAAGATCTGCGCCTTTTTCGTAAACGAAATATTTATCTGGTGTACCGTGCAATAGGTTCGTTTTCGTTGCTTCGTTGATATAAGGGAAATCTTCAGGGAAAATTTCGTTGAAGATGACTTTACCAACTGTCGTAACGAGTAACGAGTTTTGCTGCTGCTCGGTGAAGTTAACTTTTTTAAGCACACGAACCGGAATGAAAATTCTGGCGTGCAAGGAAACAATACCACGTTGGTAAGCAGAGATCGCTTCGTTAATGGTACCAAATACGGAACCACTGCCTTTAGCCTCTTTGTTATCCATCGTCAAGTAGAAGCTTCCTAGTACCATATCCTGTGAAGGAGTAACGACCGGTTTGCCGTCTTTCGGGTTAAGGATATTGCCTGATGCAAGCATTAGCAAACGCGCTTCCGCTTGTGCTTCAGCAGACAACGGAACGTGAACGGCCATTTGGTCACCGTCGAAGTCAGCGTTGTAAGCTGTACATACGAGCGGGTGAAGCTTAATTGCGCGACCTTCAACCAAGATAGGCTCAAATGCTTGAATACCTAGTCTGTGAAGTGTCGGGGCACGGTTAAGCAATACTGGGTGCTCCTTGATTACTTCCTCAAGAACATCCCATACCTCAGGGCTTACGCGTTCAACCTTGCGCTTCGCACTCTTAATGTTGTGTGCTAGGCCTTTATTAACAAGCTCTTTCATAACGAAAGGCTTGAACAATTCTAGTGCCATTTCCTTAGGAAGACCGCACTGGAACATTTTGAGGTTTGGACCTACTACGATAACCGAACGACCAGAGTAGTCAACCCGTTTACCGAGCAAGTTCTGACGGAAACGTCCTTGCTTACCTTTCAGCATATGGCTGAGGGATTTAAGCGGACGGTTACCCGGTCCTGTAACAGGGCGACCGCGACGACCGTTATCGATCAATGCGTCAACCGCTTCTTGCAGCATCCGTTTTTCATTTTGCACGATAATATCAGGAGCGCCCAGATCAAGCAAACGCTTCAGACGGTTGTTACGGTTAATAACACGACGATACAAATCATTGAGGTCAGAAGTCGCAAAACGACCGCCATCAAGCTGTACCATCGGACGAAGCTCAGGAGGGATGACAGGAAGCACGTCTAGAATCATCCATTCCGGTTCGTTGCCGGAATTGCGGAATGCTTCTACCACTTCAAGACGTTTGATCGCACGATTGCGTCGTTGTCCTTGAGCAGTACGCAGTTCTTCTTTCAATTGCTCCAATTCTTTGTCAACGTCGATATCTTGCAAAAGTTTTTTAACAGCTTCGGCACCCATACCAGCATGGAATCCATACCCGTATTTCTCACGATAGCTGCGATATTCTTTCTCCGATAGAAGTTGTTTCTTCTCAAGTGGGGTATCACCTGGATCCGTTACGACATAGGATGCAAAATAAATGATCTCCTCAAGCGAACGAGGCGACATATCAAGTGCAAGGCCCATACGGCTTGGAATCCCTTTGAAGTACCAAATATGAGAAACTGGAGCTGCTAGCTCGATGTGACCCATACGTTCGCGGCGAACTTTAGCGCGAGTTACTTCAACGCCACAGCGATCACAAACGACACCTTTATAGCGTACACGTTTGTATTTACCGCAATGACATTCCCAGTCTTTTGTAGGTCCAAAAATTTTCTCGCAGAAGAGTCCTTCCTTCTCCGGTTTTAAGGTCCTATAGTTGATCGTCTCCGGTTTTTTAACTTCTCCGCGGGACCACGAGCGAATTTTATCCGGCGAAGCCAGACCTATCTTCATATACTCGAAGTTGTTCACGTCCAACAAGGAGCAACCCTCCTCCGTCATGTATGACAATGTCTATCTAATCAGCTAGATTCCGTCATAGGCGCGTGACCATTTGACGGAATCTAGCAACTAGTTTATTCAGCAGCGCCGACTTCGGCACCTTCTATATTGAGGTTAAGCTTATCGCCTGTTGCCTCGTCTTCATCATCCATTTCCTTCATTTCGATCTCTTCTTCATTCTCGGATAGAATTTTAACGTCCATACCCAAACTTTGAAGCTCTTTGATCAAAACTTTGAACGATTCCGGAACACCTGGCTCTGGTACGTTTTCGCCTTTAACGATGGATTCGTACGTTTTAACACGACCAACCACGTCATCGGATTTAACAGTCAATATTTCTTGAAGCGTGTACGCAGCGCCATATGCCTCAAGCGCCCATACCTCCATCTCCCCGAAACGTTGTCCACCGAACTGTGCTTTACCACCGAGCGGCTGTTGTGTAACGAGTGAGTAAGGACCAGTGGAACGGGCATGGATTTTATCGTCGACCATGTGCGCCAGTTTGATCATGTACATGACCCCAACCGTAACTTCACGTTCGAAATTCTCGCCTGTCCGTCCGTCATACAGTACGGTTTTACCGTTACGCTGCATGCCTGCTTCTTCCATCGTATCGAAAACGTCATTCTCGCGCGCGCCGTCAAATACTGGCGTAGCAGCGTGGATGCCGAGATGCTTACAAGCCATACCCAAGTGAACTTCAAGCGCCTGACCGATGTTCATCCGCGACGGTACGCCGAGCGGGTTAAGAACAACTTCTACAGGTGTGCCATCCGGTAGGAAAGGCATATCTTCTTCAGGCATGATACGAGCGATTACCCCTTTGTTACCATGACGTCCAGCCATTTTGTCGCCTTCGGAAATTTTCCGTTTTTGAGCAATATAAGCACGAACAAGCTGGTTAACGCCTGGTGGCAATTCGTCGCCATTCTCCCGCGTAAATACTTTAACGTCAACAACGATACCGTCTGTACCATGCGGCACGCGTAGCGATGTATCACGTACTTCACGAGCCTTCTCACCAAAGATAGCGTGCAGCAATCTTTCTTCCGCAGTCAGTTCAGTTACACCCTTAGGCGTTACTTTACCAACTAGGATATCGCCAGCGCCGATTTCAGCTCCGACACGAATGATTCCGCGCTCATCCAGGTTGCGAAGAGCTTCTTCACCGACATTCGGAATGTCGCGTGTAATTTCTTCAGGTCCAAGCTTCGTATCACGAGCCTCAGACTCGTATTCCTCGATGTGAATGGATGTATAAACATCCTCTTTCACTAGCTTTTCACTTAACAGGATCGCATCCTCATAGTTGTAGCCTTCCCACGTCATGAATGCAACAACGACGTTGCGTCCAAGAGCCAATTCGCCTTTTTCAGTGGAAGGACCATCCGCAAGGATATCACCTTTTTTAATAACGTCGCCTTTACGTACAAGCGGGCGTTGATTGATGCACGTTCCTTGGTTGGAGCGCATAAACTTGTGTAGTTTATGTTTTACCAAGTCACCAGTAACCGGCTTGCCATCGATTTGCTCGACGCGACGAAGCCAGATTTCATTAGCGGAAGAACGTTCGATTATACCGTCATGCTTCGCTACGATACAAACGCCTGAGTCTTTCGCTGCCTTGTGCTCCATACCTGTACCAACAAGTGGTGATCTAGGGATAAGAAGCGGTACCGCTTGACGTTGCATGTTGGATCCCATGAGGGCACGGTTGGAGTCATCGTTTTCCAAGAAAGGAATTAACGCTGTCGCAACAGATACTACCTGTTTAGGCGATACATCCATGTAATCAACGCGATCACTAGGCATAGTCAAAATGTTGTCGGCTTGTTTATTGTAACGAACGATCGTATTCTCTTCTGCAAACTTGTCGTCTGGAGTCAGCTTCGCATTCGCTTGCGCGATTACGTAGTTATCTTCCTCGTCAGCAGTCAGGTAAGCGATTTGTTCTGTAACAATTCCAGTCTTCGGATCTACCCAACGATATGGTGCTTCAATGAATCCATATTCGTTAATACGAGCGAAGGAAGACAAGGAGTTGATCAAACCGATATTCGGTCCCTCTGGCGTCTCGATCGGACACATCCGCCCATAGTGGGAGTGATGGACGTCACGAACTTCAAAGCCCGCGCGTTCCCGAGTCAAACCACCGGGTCCAAGTGCTGACAAACGACGCTTATGCGTCAATTCAGCAAGCGGATTCGTTTGGTCCATAAACTGGGACAGCTGCGAGGAGCCGAAGAACTCTTTTATAGATGCAATAACCGGACGAATGTTAATTAGCGCTTGCGGCGTAATTGCATTCGCGTCTTGAATGGACATTCTCTCACGCACAACGCGCTCCATACGAGACAGACCGATACGGAATTGGTTTTGAAGCAGCTCGCCAACAGAACGCAGACGACGGTTACCCAGATGATCGATATCATCCGTGCTGCCTACGCCATGAAGCAAGTTGATAAAGTAGTTAATGGAAGAAATGATGTCCGCAGGCGTGATATGCTTGACGGATTTGTCAATAATGCCATTCGCAATAACTTTAATTACTTTGCTTTCGTCATATGGTGAGAATACGCTGATCGTTTGTAGTGGAATACTATCAGCATCAAGAACGCCATTAGCTACATGATACGTTTTGAAACCAACATCCTTCTCAAGCTTCTCGAGAATTTCATCAAGCAAGCGGCGGTCAATCATTTGTCCGGACTCAGCAATAATTTCGCCAGTCGCAGGATCAATTAGATTTTCCGCAAGACGTTGATTAAACAAACGGTTCTTGATGTGAAGTTTTTTGTTTATTTTGTAACGGCCTACATTGGCCAAGTCATAACGTTTTGGATCAAAGAAACGAGCAACTAGCAAGCTCTTCGCATTATCCAAAGTCGGAGGCTCGCCTGGACGAAGACGCTCATAAATTTCAATAAGCGCTTTTTCAGTAGAATCCGTGTTATCTTTGTCTAGCGTGTTGCGAATGTACTCATCATGGCCTAGCAGTTCAAGAATCTCAGCGTCAGTACCGAATCCAAGCGAACGCAAAAGTACCGTTACCGGTATTTTCCGGGTCCGGTCAATACGAACGTAGATGATATCTTTAGCATCCGTTTCAAGCTCTAGCCAAGCGCCACGGTTAGGAATAACAGTAGCTGTGTAGTTTTTCTTCCCGTTCTTATCGACCTTCGTGCTGAAGTACACACTCGGGGATCGAACCAATTGGCTGACTATGACACGTTCGGCTCCGTTAATACCTCATGTCTGTATCACAGCATCGATAATCACTGCGTCACTATAGACGAACCAGCCGCCTATATAGTCAAATAAAGAAAAGCCCTTATCGAATGGTTCGAAAAAAGAGCATGTTCCGGCAGTTAACTAATCACAGCGCGGCCGTGACAGTCTCATATCAAATAATTTTGCCCAAAACGTAAACATTATACGTCAAATGTGTAAAACTTATGCATTCCGCGCTTTAAATTTACACTTGACATTTTAGTTAACTAAAGAGATCGAGCCCAATTTAATGCTGACATTTTATAATCTTACCATATCGCAAATGTCAAGTCAATAAATATTATTCAGTTTTCAAACATATTTTCAAAACATATTTTTCTCTAATTTTCTAAGCTTTTACAGCTCGGAAAATACGGTAGCCTTTATCCTTCGTTACTTCCTCTACATCTGCAAATAATGACTCTAATTTAGCTTTCGCCGAAGGTGCCCCTTGCTTCTTCTGTATGACAACCCACATGCTGCCGCCTTGTTCGAGCAATTCATAACCTTCTTCAAAAATCCGATGAACGACTGACTTCCCAGCCCTGATCGGCGGATTTGTAACGATGACATCGAACTTCATTTCCTTAACTGCTTCAAATAGATCACTTTGCAAAACGGTAACATTAGATATTTGGTTAAGCTTTGCGTTCTCACGCGAAAGCTCTACCGCTCTTTCATTTATATCAATCATCGTTACTTGCCCATGCTCAGCGAGTTTTGCTGATGTTAATCCAATAGGACCATAACCACAGCCAACATCAAGAATGTTTGCATTTGCATTCAGCTCCAAAGCATCGATCAACACCTGACTCCCGTAATCAACTCCTGATTTTGAGAATACGCCGGCATCCGTCATAAACTTCAAAGAAAAGCCTCGGAGTATTGCTTCATGAACTTGACGATTATGCTTAACATCTGGGCTCTGTGAGTAATAGTGATTCGACATTATTCATCACTCCCCGCTATTCCATATTGCATCGAGTATATTGATATCGCCTTGCTTCAGCGAAAAAATACTCGATTCTCGTTGAAGGATAAGAATGTACAAGCCAAAACTTGCACATTCTTATCCTTCAACATACAACGAACCCCTTGAAACCTGACGTTTCAAGGGGCTCGCCGGCCGATTCATCATTCAATCGCATGATCAGCTTATTTTATTGAAAGAAATACTACTTAACTTCTACGGAAGCGCCAGCTTCAGTAAGCTTAGCTGCAACAGCTTCTGCTTCTTCTTTAGCAACTTTCTCTTTAACTGCTTTAGGAGCGCTATCAACCAAGTCTTTCGCTTCTTTCAGGCCAAGACCTGTGATTTCGCGAACAACTTTGATTACGTTGATTTTTGAAGCGCCAGCGCCGTTAAGGATAACGTCAAATTCAGTTTGCTCAGCTTCTACAGCTGCGCCAGCACCTGCTGCTGCTACTGGAGCTGCTGCAGTTACGCCGAATTCTTCTTCAATTGCTTTAACAAGATCGTTCAGTTCAAGAACGTTCATAACTTTAATCGCTTCTAAGATTTGTTCTTTAGACATGATTATACCTCCGGGAATATGGTTTATTTTTTTTGGTTTATCCTACAGCCGACTTGCGTCGGTTCATAACTATAAGGGACTCTTGAAAAAAATTAAGCTTGTGCTTCTTGTTTCTCGCCGACTGCTTTAACTGCAAGCGCGAAGTTGCGCACTGGAGCTTGCAATACGCTGAGGAGCATAGAGAGCAAACCGTCGCGGGACGGAAGTTCCGCAAGAGCTTTAATTTCTTCTTGAGATACGACTTTACCTTCAACAACGCCGCCTTTAAGTTTCAAAGCATCGTTTTTCTTAGCGAAATCGTTCAAAATTTTAGCTGGAGCAACAGCGTCTTCTTTACCGAATGCAATTGCTGTAGGACCTGTAAGAATGTTGTTCAATTCTACATAATCCGTACCTTCAGTTGCGCGACGAACGAGCGAGTTTTTAAGAACTTGGAATTCAATTCCTGCTTCACGAAGTTGTTTCCGAAGTTCAGTTACTTGAGCAACGTTCAATCCACGATAGTCAGCTACTACTGTGCTAGAGCTATTAGCAATTTTTGCCGCGATTACGGCAACTGCCTCTTGTTTCTCTTGGATGATATTTGCGTTAGCCAAACTGTACACCTCCCGTAATAGTATACATTCCGTTAATTACGACGGGCTTTCCACGCCTCGATGCATGAGAAAGGCCTTCGCAGACACTGCGAAGGCCATGATGTCGTTATCGCGCATCAACCCTAAAGGATCGAATGTTGCTTACAAACGTTTTATCATAACACCTCGGTAGGAAATTAAGCCTTAAGGCACCTACTGTCTACGGTATGCGTATTCGAATTTAGTTCCGTTCTTCTTAGCGGTAAGCCGCTGTAGAAACACGAGCGCCAGGGCCCATTGTTGAAGAAACGGCAATGTTTTTCAGGTAAACACCTTTTGACGCAGCCGGTTTAGCACGATTAARTGCATCGATCAATGATTTGAGGTTCTCGTTGAGTTTCTCAGCATCGAAAGATACTTTACCGATTGGCGCATGGATTTGACCTGCTTTATCAAGACGGTATTCAATCTTACCGGCTTTGATTTCTTGAACGGCTTTAGCAACGTCAAACGTTACTGTACCAGCTTTAGGGTTCGGCATCAAGCCTTTACCACCAAGGATACGTCCAAGTTTACCAACTTCAGCCATCATGTCCGGCGTTGCTACGCAAACGTCGAATTCAAACCAGCCTTGTTGGATTTTGTTGATCATGTCTGCATCGCCGACAAAATCAGCACCCGCAGCTTCCGCTTCTTTCACTTTTTCGCCTTTTGCGAAAACGAGAACGCGTTTTGTTTTACCAGTGCCGTGTGGTAGTACAACTACGCCACGAACAGCTTGGTCTTGTTTACGTGGGTCTACACCCAAACGAACTGCTACTTCAACGGACTCGTCGAATTTAGCTGTTGCAGCCTTCTTAACAAGCTCAATCGCTTCTAGAGGCTCGTAAGTTGCTTCGCTATCAAATAGCTTAGCAGCTTCTACATATTTTTTACCTTGTTTAGCCATTGTAATTTCCTCCTCATGTGGTTGTAGCGGAAAATCCTCCTAGGGATGATCCTCCCACTCGCGAAAGCCGAAGCTAACGCAAAGCAAGCTACCTCGCGGTATTAGTCAACAATAGTTACGCCCATGCTGCGAGCAGTACCTTCAACCATACGCATTGCTGATTCTACAGACGCTGCGTTAAGATCCGGCATTTTTTGCTCAGCGATTTCGCGAACTTTGTCACGTTTTACAGTAGCGACCTTTTTCTTGTTCGGTTCGCCTGAACCTTTTTCGATACCAGCTGCGACGCGAAGCAATACTGCTGCCGGCGGCGTTTTTGTTTCGAAAGTGAAAGAACGGTCTTCAAATACTGTAATAACAACCGGAATAATCAAGCCTGCTTGATCTGCGGTACGAGCATTAAACTCTTTACAAAACGCCATGATGTTAACGCCTGCTTGACCAAGTGCTGGACCGATCGGCGGCGCTGGGTTTGCTTTACCTGCAGGAACTTGCAATTTGACCATCTTGATGACCTTTTTTGCCATGCCTGACACACCTCCTAACCCTTTATTCCATGCGTAAATAGCATCCGCCTCCGCAAGGGGGCATTGCTATTTCGCGTCCAAACCTCCACTAGTTTAACCCAGTGGGTTCGGAAACCAGATATTATATCTTTTCCACTTGAGTGTAATCCAGCTCTAGCGGGGTCTCCCTGCCAAACATGTTTACATGAACCTTCAACTTCGCTTTGTCCAGCAAAATTTCTTCTACTGTACCAACAAAATCTGCGAAAGGACCCACTTTGACGCGAACCGTTTCTTTCAAATCGAACTCGATTTTCGGTTTTGGTTCTTCCATGCCCATGTGTTTGAGTATTTGCTCAACCTCATCTGGCAATAGAGGAATCGGTTTTGAACCGGAACCTGTTGATCCTACGAATCCAGTTACACCTGGTGTATTTCGAACAACGTACCATGAATCGTCGGTTTGAACCATTTCCACAAGAACATATCCGGGGTAGACCTTACGTTGGACAGTCTTCTTCTTACCATCCTTCTCTACCACTTCTTCTTCCATAGGAACAAGCACACGGAAAATCTTATCTTCCATGCCCATTGATTCAACACGGCGTTCCAAATTGGCTTTCACCTTGTTCTCATAACCTGAGTAGGTATGCACGACGTACCATCTTTTTTCCATCACAAATCCACCTTTGGACCCTTCTTAAACAATGAGTTCAACCAGAGACGAGATCCCGATGTCAAGAAGCCAGAAGTAAATAGTCACAAGCGTAATCGTGAGCAAAACCACGATCGAATAGCTTGTCAACTCTTTACGGCTTGGCCAGCGAACCTTCTTAAGTTCCGCCCAGCTGTCGGCAAAAAAACTAAACGTTGTACCAAAGCTTTGCTTTAGTTTAGCCAAAAATGCCACGTTCACACCTCCAATTGACTATCTCGTCTCGCGATGAGGAGTCTGCTCGTTACAGAACTTGCAAAACTTCTTCAACTCGATGCGGTCGGGGTGATTGCGTTTGTTCTTGCTGCTCGCATAGTTTCTCTGTTTGCAGTTTGTGCATGCCAACGTGATAATTACCCGCATTGAATTACACCTCCCGAACTGCTACAAAATACGAATCATGAAGCTCTATATGAAAGTTCATTGATTCCAACGCCAAAACGAAATAAAACCTCGATTTTAGGCCTACCTAAACACTTTATCATACAGCAATTTTGATGTCAATGTAAAAGATAAGTGTTAAGCCTGTGAATGATTGGAAACAAAAGCGCCATCGGTCTCGTATCTACCATTATAGTCTACTTTTGTCCATTTAAAACTAAAAGGACCGTATATTCCACCTAGACACCGCCAGATGGAAGACAGTCCTCGTAAAAATGATTTACGTATAAATGCGGCTAGCCGCTAATGTCTCTGACTTCCAAGTATCGTTCGAGCTTGCGTTTCACCCTTTGAAGAGCGTTGTCAATAGATTTCACATGTCTATCCAAATCAACAGCAATTTCCTGATAGGACCTTCCATCCAAATAAAGCATAAGCACCTTGCGTTCAAGGTCGCTTAATATTTCGGACATCTTATCTTCAAGGCCAATGAATTCTTCTTGATTAATAATTAATTCTTCTGGATCAGATACTCGCGTACCACAAATGACATCCAGCAGTGTGCGATCCGAATCTTCATCATAAATGGGCTTATCTAGCGAAACGTAGGAATTTAGCGGAATGTGTTTCTGACGCGTGGCTGTTTTGATTGCGGTAATAATTTGCCTGGTTATACACAATTCAGCAAAGGCTTTGAAGCTTGCTAGCTTGTCCCCTTTAAAATCTCGAATTGCCTTATAAAGACCAATCATACCCTCCTGCACGATATCTTCACGATCCGCACCGATAAGAAAATACGAGCGCGCTTTGGCTCTCACAAAATTCTTATACTTGTTTATCAAATATTCCAACGCTATGCTATCACCATTGCGGACCGCTTCGACGATATCCTCGTCCGTACTGCTGTCATACTCGAGCGTACTCCATTCTTTGAGGTCGATACTCACGAACTATCCCTCCGGCCTGCAAGGCGTACACCGCTAGATTCTTATTCACGCAAACCTATCTGATTGAACTCAAAGTCTGAGCTCAAGCAGCGTTTCACGTCGAAAGATAAGAATGTATACTGAACAAAATCAACACGTTCTTATCGCTAATAATAGAGTCAGTATACATTATGTAACCTTACACCGTCAACCAATCTGAGCCCCGACAACCACAGATATACTGGGAATTTTGTAACTTAGTGGAACGACCCGAGTAAATCATTCTATATCTATTTGAAGATTATCGCTTTTCCAATCTTTTATTTCTCTCCGCGCCGAAGCTTCTCCAGCTGGCTTCGAACCTCTAAACTAATTCTGCCGTCTACTGAATTCCGTTTTCCCGGCTGTTCCTCACGGAGTGTCTGCTCGATATTTTTGCGATTCTGGCCTATATCAATAAGCAATTCCCGTGCCGATACACGAAGCGCACCTTTGCCGAATGYCACATGCTGCTCGACCAAATCCGAAGTGGCTACATATATATTTCTACGTCTGAGGAACAGCTCCGAGCATAAACGCTCGATGCATTCATCAGCTGTTTCCTTCTCTTTTGTGTACACGATAGTCAGCCTGTGGTGCCTGTAAGTAGCGCCTAATCCAGGCACCTGATGCGCATCAAACACGACATACACTTTCATTCCTGTAAAACCTTGATAATCCGCCATTAAATCGAGCAATTTATCCCGCGCTTCTTCCAGATCATGTTCCTTCAGCTTCTCGAGTACCGGCCAAGCGCCAATTATGTTATAACCGTCGACTAATAAAATATCGTCGCGCCGGTTCATAACCTAAATGCTCCGGCGCTGCCGAACGACCTCATACATAAGAACACCAGCTGCAACGGAAGCATTTAGCGAGTTCAACTGACCAAGCATAGGAAGTTTAACGAGAAAATCACATTTCTCCTTAATAAGTCTTCCCATGCCTTTACTCTCGTTGCCTATAACGACAACCAGCGGCATGTCGAATTTCATTTTATAAACATCCTGCTTTGCACTTACATCAGTTCCCGCTACCCATACGCCCGCTTCCTTCAGCCTATCGATCGTTTGCGCCAAGTTAGTAACGCGTGCAACCGGCACATGCTCAGCAGCACCCGCAGATGTTTTAAGCACCGTAGCCGTCAACCCTGCTGCACGACGTTTTGGAATGATAACGCCATGCACGCCTGTACATTCCGCTGTCCGCAATATAGAGCCCAAATTATGAGGATCTTCGATTTCATCCAATAGCAAAATAAATGGAACCTCATCCCGTTGTTTTGCTCGTTCCAGAATGTCCTCAACATCCACATAAGCGAATGCCGCTGCTTGTGCGACAACTCCCTGATGTGTAACTCCAGGGGCTAAGCTGTCGAGTTTCCGCTTGTCGACAAACTGTACGATGATACCGGATTTCTTCGCTTCCGCTACAATGGGCTGCGTCAACGTTTTTTGAGCACCGTCAGCAATCCATATTTTATTAATTTCTCGTCCGGAACGCAGTGCTTCGAGCACAGGATGTTTACCGGCTATCATTTCATCTTGATCTTGAATCGTTTCTTCTGTCATCGGTAACCCTCCTTTATTTTTTCATTTACAAAATAGCTTCATGAGCCTTGTTGATTCTCATGCTTCTTAATTGCAATGGCAAATAGTTCATGTATTCTTTCGATTCGGCCTTCATAATAAAGATAGCCAACCAAGCTCTCCAACGCTGTTGCTAGACGATAATCAGCTAAATCAGCGTTTTTGGGAGGCGCTCCCGATTTTGAATTGCGGCCTCGGCGGACGATGTCCGCCTCCTCCTCGGTTAAATGCGGCTGCCAGAGATCCAACGTTTTCTTTTGTCCTTTGGCAGAAACAAATTTTGTTGCCTCACGGTGAAGGTGATGCGATTTCTGATTCGGCAGTGAAATAAAATATTGTCTTACAAGAAGCTCAAACACAGCATCGCCCATATAAGCGAGAACGACCGGGTTCATTAGCTGCGGCGATTTGGACGGCGGGTAAAAGAGCAAGCGGTTCGTATCGATATGCTCGCTCATTTACGCCGCCAGCGGATACCTTGCGGTGTATCCTCAAGGACGATGTTTTTCTCTATGAGCAAATCACGAATTTCATCCGCTCTAGCCCAGTTTTTGGACTGGCGAGCTTCGGTCCGCTCCACTATAAGCTGTTCGATATCCGCATCCAGCAGTTCAGCGTCCGCTTGTTGCTGCGGCAGCAAGCCAAGTACAGCATCCATACGCTCAAACAATGTAAGCAAAGCATAAATCGCTTCAGCAGAGGCGTCTGCACGATTCAAATATTGATTAGCCTCAGCTACCAAATCAAACACCGTTGTAATCGCGTCAGGGGTGTTGAAATCATCGCTCATTTTGGCATGGAATTGTTCATGAATCACTTTTAGTCTTGCATCCAGCGCTTCGTCGCCAGAAGGGACAAGTCCGTTGCCACTTCCTGCCGCCTCATTTAGCTTGCCTTCAAACGATGAAAGCCTATGCTTTAAATTCGCTGCACTGTTTGCAATCCGCTCGACGCTGTTCTCAGCTTGCGCAACCGTGTCATCACTGAAATTGAGTGGACTGCGGTAGTGTGTAGAGAGCATAAAATAACGAATCGCATGAGGTTTAACCCGCTTCACCAGCTCATGCACCGAAATTCCATTGCCTAGCGATTTGGACATTTTCTCATTATTTATATGAATATAGCCGTTATGCATCCAATAGTTCGCCAGCGGTTTGCCTGTCAGCGCCTCCGATTGCGCAACCTCGCATTCATGATGCGGAAACTGCAAATCATGACCGCCGCCATGGATATCAAGAGTATCCCCAAGGTACGCGCGAGCCATAGCCGAGCATTCGATATGCCAGCCTGGGCGTCCATCGCCGAAAGGACTTTCCCATTTGATTTCGCCCGGCTTAGCGCCTTTCCATAATACAAAATCCTGTTGATTCTCTTTGCGGTCGCCAATCTCTACTCGAATACCGAATTGAAGCTCTTCAATATTTTGATGGGAGAGCTTGCCGTAATCCGCGAATGCAGACGTACGATAATAAACATCTCCATCACTCATATAAGCATAGCCTTTATCTATCAAGCCTTGAATAAACGCAACGATTTGCGGAATATGCTCCGTTACCCTTGGATTAAGTGTCGCCTTATGAACACCCAGCGATTCGATATCTGCATAAAATGCTGCAATAAACGTCTCCGCTACTTCAGGGACTGTCGTACCAAGCTGCTCTGCTTTTCGAATCAGCTTATCATCGACATCTGTAAAGTTAACCACATATTGAACTTCATTACCTACATCCTCCAAATAACGGCGAACAACGTCAAAGAAAATAACCGGACGAGCGTTTCCAATATGAATGTAGTCATAAACGGTTGGTCCGCAAACGTACATTTTCACCTTACCTGGCTCTTGCGATACAAAAGGCTCTTTTAGCCGCGATACTGTATTATAAATGGATACTGTCATTTTCGTATTTCTCCTCCAGCTACAGGATTCCGAAGCTTATCGAGCTCGGATTTTAATTCGTCTATTTCCTTCTGCATTGTACGGAACATTTCGATGACCGGATCGGGCAGCTTCGTATGATCAAGTCGATCGCCTACACGCTCGCCGTTTCTTTTGACCACGCGTCCCGGGTTTCCAACTACCGTACAATTGGCAGGAACCTCTCTGAGTACAACCGCGTTTGATCCTATGTTAGAAAATTCGCCCACTTGAAATGAGCCGAGCACCTTCGCTCCTGAGCCAATAACTACATTATTGCCAATTGTCGGGTGACGCTTCCCTTTTTCTTTACCCGTTCCGCCAAGAGTTACTCCCTGATAAATAACGACATCATCACCAATCTCACAGGTTTCACCAATGACGACACCCATGCCATGATCGATAAACAATCGCTCGCCGATACGAGCACCTGGATGAATTTCGATGCCTGTCATAAAGCGGCTAACCTGGGAGATCAAGCGCGCTGTAGTATACCAACCTCTACGGTATAAGGGATGGGCAATGCGATGCGCCCAAATAGCGTGCACACCTGAATAGGTGAAAATAACCTCGAAGCGACTGCGAGCAGCCGGATCATTCTCAAAAACAGCTAGTATGTCCGATCGAAAATGACGAAACATAAACAATGCCCCTTTTTCCTACGCTCATAAATTTCTAATAAAAGAAAAGCCTCTGCAGCATAATATGCTGCAGAGGCGTGTGATCTCGCGGTTCCACTCTGCTTGAATAAATCGACAGCTATCCTCGCTGAAGTTTATTCACCTTAAGGTCTTTAACGCAGACGATACGTTGCTGCCTACCCTGTCCAGACAAATATATGCCAATATTGCCGATTAAGCGTCGCCGCCATCCTCATCATTGCGCATTACCTGCTGACACAGCTCGGAACAAAGCTCCCAGGTGCATATTTCCGTTTGGCGGACCAGACAACTTGCAGCCCCATTACGTTTCCTCATAGTCACATGGTGATGCGACTCCGACTCGAATGACGGTTGTCCTCTCTGCGAATCCACAAGCAAACGTACTTCTCCTGTTCATGGCCGTTTGATTCATTCATTTATTAGTCATAGTATACCGAATACCCAAAAATGTGACAAGGGCATTATGCATACTCTCATTTACAAGAATTAAGCTAAAGATCCTGCCAAACGCGCACGCAGACGATCAGCAACCTTATCTTTGCCTAGCAAAGCTAGCGATTGATTCAAATCAGGACCATGCGTTTGTCCAGTAAGGGCTGCACGAATCGGCATGAACAGCTGCTTGCCTTTAAATCCAGTTTCCTTCTGTACAGCTTTGATCATCTCTTTGATGCCATCCACTTCAAAGGCTGTTTCTCCCGCTTCGATTTTTGACAGGAAGGCCTGCAAAACAGTTGGCACTTGCTCCTCGGCAAGAACCTCTACCGCTTCGCTTTCATCCTCTACCGTATCACGGAAAAACAGCTCTGTCATTGGAACGATTTCTGAGGCGGAACGCAGTTTGTCCTGATGAAGCGCCACTAGTGCAGTCACCCAGGCTCTGCCTTCTGCATCAAGTTCAGCAGCGACTCGACCCGCATTTTGCAAATGTGGCAGGCAAAGATCAACAACACGGTTCAAGTCCGCTTTTTTCAAATATTCATTGTTCATCCAGCTAAGCTTCTGCGTATCGAATACGGCAGGGCTTTTGCTAAGACGTTCAGGATTAAACACATTAACCAATTCTTCGCGAGTAAACATTTCCTGCTCACCCTCAGGCGACCATCCAAGCAATGTAATAAAGTTAAACATCGCTTCCGGCAAATAACCGAGATCGTCATACTGCGAAATAAACTGAATGATGGATTCATCTCGTTTACTTAGTTTTTTGCGCTGCTCATTCACGATTAGCGTCATATGGCCGAATTTTGGCGCTTCCCAGCCAAAAGCTTCATAAATCATCAACTGGCGCGGCGTATTCGAGATATGGTCTTCTCCACGCAATACGTGACTGATTTTCATCAAATAGTCGTCCAGTACTACAGCGAAGTTATAAGTCGGGATGCCGTCCTTCTTCACAATGACGAAATCGCCCATCTCTGTTGTATCAAAGCTGATTGAGCCTTTTACGATATCGTCAAAAGCATAAGTCCGATTTTCCGGTACACGGAAACGAATACTCGGCACACGTCCTTCCGCTTCGAATGCTTGGCGCTGTTCTTCCGTCAGATTGCGATGGCGTCCGGAATAACGAGGCGTTTCACCGCGCTCCGTTTGCTCTTCCCGCTCCTTCTCAAGCTCTTCTTCCGAGCAGTAGCAGCGATAAGCAAGACCACGATCAAGCAGTTCCTGCCAGTACTTGTTGTATATATCAAGACGCTCAGTCTGACGGTAAGGTCCGTACCCGCCGCCAATATCGATGCTCTCATCCCAATCCATGCCCAGCCATTTCAAGTACTTAAGCTGGCTCTCTTCTCCGCCCTCAACATTGCGCTTTACATCCGTATCTTCGATCCGAATAATAAATTTACCGCCCTGGTTTCTCGCGAACAAATAATTGAATAAGGCCGTTCTTGCATTTCCAATATGTAAATGACCCGTTGGAGATGGGGCATAACGTACACGAACTTCTGCAGTCATATAAATAACCTCCTTAAAGTTTTGCGAAGCATAAACTAACTTCGTAAGCATATACAGGTAAAGTTTTGCGAAGCATATGCTGATTAATGAATACTCCCGATCATAGCACATCCTTGATTAGACAGACAACGGATTGCGCTGCAATTCCTTCACCGCGTCCTGTGAATCCAAGCTGCTCGGTTGTCGTTGCTTTCACATTCACCTGTGTTACATCAGCCTCAAGCGCTTTCGCTATAATTTCAGCCATTTGCGGAATATATGGCAGCATTTTGGGCTTTTGAGCAATAATCGTGGAATCAATGTTCCCAAGCTTATATCCGCGCTCACGCACAAGCTTCCATACTTCCTCCAGCAGCTTTAAGCTGTCTGCATCTTTAAACGCGGCATCTGTATCCGGAAAATGTTTGCCGATATCGCCAAGTCCAAGCGCGCCCAGTATTGCATCCGTTATTGCATGCAACAGAACATCCGCATCAGAATGACCTAGAAGTCCCTTCTCATAAGGAATCGTTACTCCCCCAATAATGCACGGACGGCCTTCTACCAATTGATGCACATCAAATCCATTTCCAACTCGAATCATCCTTGCTCACCTTTCCCCTCTGCCCTATCGGCATGACGCTTCGCAAGCAAAAATTCCGCCYACGGCAAATCTTCAGGCGTCGTAATTTTAATATTCGTATATTCGCCTTCTGCAACAGTAACGCTTGCGCCCATGCGCTCTACAACCATTGCGTCATCTGTTCCAATGAACTCTTCTGCAAGTGCACGCTCATGCGCCTCCTGCAGCAGAACACGTCGAAAAGCTTGCGGCGTTTGTATCGCCCACAAGCTTCGGCGGTCCGGAGTAGAAACGATAACTCCCGCTTCATTGACTTGTTTAATCGTATCCTTTACTGGAACAGCCAGCACAGATGCACCGCTCTGCTCAGCCTGCGAACAGCAAGCGCGGACGGCATTCGCCGATACCAGCGGACGTACACCGTCATGCACCATCACCCAGTTGCTCTTCAGCTCCTGCAGACCTAAGTATACCGAGTGCTGTCGTTCTTTCCCCCCGGCAACAATAGCGGTTACCTTCGTTATGCCATATAGGGAAGCCCAATTGCGGCAACGCTCCACGTCCTCGCTGCCTACGACCAGAACCACTTCATTTACCAAATCCATCGATTGAAACAGCTCTAGCGTATGCACAAGAATAGGCTTGTCCGCCAGCTTCAAATACTGCTTGCTTTCTTTCGTTCCCATCCGCGTGCCTCGTCCGGCTGCTACGATGATAACTCCCCAATCTGCTCCCATGCCTCGACCCGCCTCACACTGAGTTAAAACATAAGTATTTATAAACCTAGCTTCTTATAAATAAACTTACGTTTCTCTGCGAAACGAGCTTGTGCCGTCTTTTGTCGACGTTAGCCGTTTGCGCTATAACAATAGTACTATCATACCTTGTTACTGCGCTTTTTCCAACAGCTTCGGCTTTGCAAATATCATTCGGCCCGCAGAGGTTTGAAGCACGCTCGTTACAAGCACTTCCATYGTTGTCCCGATATATTCACGTCCGCCCTCAACGACGATCATGGTGCCATCATCCAAATATGCGACACCTTGTCCATGCTCTTTGCCGTCTTTTATCACTTGTACGATGATTTCTTCTCCAGGTAGAACAACCGGCTTCACAGCATTAGCCAAATCATTAATATTGAGCACCGACACGCCTTGAAGCTCACATACTTTGTTTAAGTTGAAGTCGTTGGTAACAACTTTACCATGAAGCGCCTTAGCCAGCTTGACCAGCTTGCTGTCTACTTCTCCGATTTCTTCAAAATCTCCTTCATAAATAAGAACCTTTACGTCCAGCTCTTTCTGAATCTTGTTCAAAATATCAAGTCCACGGCGTCCCCTATTGCGCTTCAATAAATCAGATGAATCAGCAATATGCTGCAGCTCCTCAAGCACAAACTCAGGAATGACTAACGTGCCTTCAATAAATCCAGTTTTACAGATGTCTGCAATACGGCCGTCAATAATAACGCTGGTATCGAGTATCTTATGCTCCTCGTAACCACCCGCCTCATTTACAGGCGCGACTCTCCGTTTCTCCAGCAGAGCTGCAAAACCTTCTGCCAGCTCCTCCTGCTTATGCAGGCCAATTCGCATGCCCAAATAACCGAAGCATAACATCATAGCAGCAGGAAGGAGACTTCCTATACCATCTAGACCCGATACTGCGGGATAGATTAGAACAGTAAGCAATAAACCTGCTAGAAGACCGCCAGCTCCAGCAATCAGCTGCTGCATAGGAAGCGCTGCGGTTTGCTCCGCACCCTTCTGCATATAGCGAATGACTTGCCCTGCAACCATCGTTGCTACAACTACACCAAAAACCGCGCCAATTGCTACATTCATGTAATAAGTGCCGGATCGCTGTAGCATTCCGAAGGATGAGCCAGACCATACGGCCGCTCCATTTATCCATCCGTATACTTCACCGCCTGCCATACCACCGAACAACATACCCAATATTTGAATTATTCGTCTAACCATTATGGTTCACCTCCACTATAATTATGTTCCAATAATTGGATCGCTAACCGTGGGGGCACTGATTAATTGAAAACATTTATAATTTTTAATAATTCACATTTTGTAAAAGGGGGATAGGAGGCTTATAATGGATATTAGGAAGAAAACATAAGAGGTTGGTGAAAGAGGTGGAACCGATGAGCGCTCCTACACTGGATCAATTTCAGCAGCAAGTATCCGAATTGTTGCTTCGGCACCGCAGCTTGCTAGATGTTATGTCCAAATTTGGACAGTCAGGCGCTTCGGTAAATCGCGCAGTCACGAAAGCAGTCACAGACTGTGGATGTATTGAACTAAATGCCCGCAAACAACAATACTCGGACGAACTAAATCTTGAAAATGCGAAAACGACGCTGCAAAGTCATCTCACTGGAGCCGTATGCGAGCATTGCCGCGATGCGCTCAAGGCCGATCTTGGCCGCAACTTGTTTTATATGACTGCTTTATGTAATTTGCTGGACATTCAACTGGATGAAGTTATTGCGGATGAATACGACAAATGCTCAACTTTAGGCCTGTTTAACTTAACGTAGATATGCAACATATGAATCGCGCAGGAAAGAGACTATAGCAGACTCTTCCTCCCGAGCGCCGAGTAACACAAGAGGCCTCCCACTTTGGGAGGCCTCTTTTTTAGCGCTAATAGTGCTACTTCTGTTGCATGAATCCAGAAACAATAACATCTAACGGACGTGTAAGTAGAGAATATAAAATAGCAGCTTCCTCTTGGCGGTTCAGAACTTTCTTAGAAGCGTAATTGAAAACACCTTTCTCTGGCTCTTGAACCTCTGGTCCATAGATGCCGAKCTTAACGATCATCTTTACAGCTGGCAGCGCCCATTTATCAGTCTCACCGGAGAGCTTAACCGACTCAAACAACTCTGCTGGATACTGCTGAGAGAAGACGCGCCACATCATAACAGCCGCTTCTTGTCGAGTAATGTTGCGATCCGGCTCAAACAGATTCGTTGTTGTACCTTTGACCAGCCCCAGCTCATACGCTTGCTGAACAAAAGCAGCGGCCGAATGGCCTTCCAAATCCGTAAATACGAGTTCTTCCGTACTGCTTCCTTTTAATCCGCTAATCTCCATCAGATGCTTAACAAATTGTCCCCGAGTGACTGATTGCTCAGCATTAAATTTCTCATCCTCAATATCGGAGTAGTGCCCTAATGTTTTCAGCGTATAGATTGCCTTCTCATAAGGGTGGTCTTTCGCAATATCAGCAAACAAGGTTGGCACTTTATGTTTCATCCCATAGCCGAGCGGATTCAGATACGGCTCCTTAAAGTAAAGCACTTCATCGCCTGACCCTAACGCAAATGCAGTGAATTTACCCGTAAGGCTATCTACAAACAGATTTTTATCTACTTGCTTAAGTGCACGCGGTCCAAGGAAAGCATCTGAAATCATCAAGCTCCCTTTGCCGTCTGCTTCTATTGATGTATTTAGTTGTCCAAGACGTAGGTCAGTATAAATGCCCGTGAATTTATTTAATGAATCACTCGTACTCGGCGTGAATGCGTCGAACTTGGCAGGTTCAGCATACGCCGGGAAAAACGATTTAATAAACGACTGATAGAAGAAATCACGGAGAGGGCCTATTTTGTTGTAAGTAATGAATACTCCCGTCTTTTGTTCCGGAATAAGGAACATAAGCGAGCTTGTGCCCACAATGTCTCCAAACTTGGCAATCACGGAAGAACTGCTTCCCGCACCAGGAAGCTGAATAGGTGCCTCAAATCCATAAGTAGTGTTCGGCAGCAATGAATGAATCGAAGAGCGATACGTTTCCATCTGATCAACGGTTGCTTGCTTAAGAATGCTGACGGATTCTGATGAACCGCCATTCAGGAAAGCAATCATAAACTTGCTTATGTCCTCAGCAGTAGAGAACATTCCCCCTTGCGGCATTACAGTAGGAGTAACTGCGTATAATTCATGTTTGCCGTTCGCAGCGTCGTATTCCGAAACTAGATTTTCTTTAAGTTTTTTATCAAGTAAAAAACGGCTTGAATCCATTTTCAGCGGCTTGAATATATTCTGTTCCATGTAATCGTTAAAAGGTAAACCGCTGACTTTTTGTACGATCAATCCAAGCAGCATCGACGCAAAGTTATCGTACATGTAGGCGCTGCCTGGCTCCCGAACAACAGAGGGCATATGCCCCCGAACATAGTCTTCAATTTCAACTAATTTCTCGAAGTCGCTATGTATATCCTCTGGCTGCGGATCACGTATTTCAAAACCCGTCGTATGCGTAAGTAAATGCTCAATCGTAACCGGCTTGCCGAACGGGTTGTCGAACTTCAAATCCTTCACATACTTGGTGAAATCGTCTTGAAGAGAGATCTTCCCCTGTTCTACAAGCTGCATAACCGCGGCTGCCGTAAAGGTCTTGGACACTGACGCGATGCGAAACACACTCGAAGCAGGGTCAATCGGCTTTTTTGTTTCCAGGTCTGCAAAGCCATATCCTCGCTGCGCTACCGTTTTCCCATCCTTCACAATAACCACAGAAGCTCCTACATATTGCGATTTGATTTGTTCCGTTGCAAAAAAATCGTTTAAAAATGTTGTCGCATTCTCAGCATTTAACGCTTTTGGAGCAGGCGCAGCACTCGGTTCCACGGGAGCCGCATAGACGGCTGGAGCCAGCAGGCTGACTGATAAAGCAGCAGTAACAATCGTTTTGGTCCATAAAGAAGGCTTTTTAATACTAAATAGTCGTTTCAAACCAGCATCTTCTCCATTCGAATTCGTTTTTGACCGCCTATTAAATACGAATTTGGAAGATGATTAGTTTCAAAATTATCCCATAATAGATTGCTAAAAGGGGGCTGTCAGCAAGAAAAAAAATAGCGCCCAAGCACAAAGATCTGTGCTTGAAACGCTATTTTACATTCAATATTTCTGCTTTGATCAAGCCGGTTTTTCCGTTTGAACAGGGTCTTCTGCGTTTTCATCACGTTTCTTCCGCTTGCGGTTTCGCTTGGGCAAACGGCGATCAACGTTTTTTTTTAGGCCGTACAGCGCATATAGAAGCAGCGGTACAAACAAAATTTTGGATAAGTCATTTTTGAACAATAGACCTAATACGACAGATACAACAATAACAATAGGGACAACCCATACTGCGCTCTTAGGAATACCGACCTTTTTGAAATTCGGATATTTAATCGTACTAACCATAAGAATGGAAAGCACCACTGTGCTTGCAAGCAACACGGATACATAAATGTCATTTTGAAATAAAGCTAATGTCGCTAACACTCCGCCAGCCGCCGGTATCGGAAGTCCGATAAAATAACCTGGCGCACTTGATATTACATTGAAACGAGCAAGCCGCAGTGCCCCGCAAATCGGGAACAATGCCGTTACGATCCAAGCCAAGGCTGGATTTAGATCTTGAAAAGCAACTACATACATAATAAATGCTGGAGCTACGCCAAACGAAATCACATCGGATAATGAGTCCAGCTCCTTACCGAATTCACTTTGAACGTTCAGCGCCCGAGCAACGCGTCCGTCAACACCATCAAGCAGCATGGCGATTAACACCATCATAGCCGCAGTATCTGGTTTTTCATTGAATACAAGAATGATGGCGATTACTCCTAGGAATAAGTTCCCCACCGTGAGAAGGCTCGGTATCGATTTTGTGATCATCTTTTCCACCTCTTCTCTACTATGCCCCAAAACCCTTAACGAATGTATCTCCACGTTACAGGACCACATTCAATCCATTGTATGGGATTTAAATTTGCCTGTCAATGAACATCTGCTCTTGTATCCGCTTTAGACCTTCCTTAATCGCACGTGCCCGCACCTCGCCAATGCCTTCAACCTCATCCAATTCTTCAATTGTCGCCATCAGAATATGAGGCAATCGACCGAAGTTTTCAATCAGATTGTTCATAATAATGAGCGGCAATCTTGGAATTTTATTCAGCAGGCGGTAACCGCGCGGTGACACAGATTCATCATTCATGTTGCTCGTATGTGGATAACCGATCAAACGGATGATTGGAGGCGCATCAAGCAGCTCATCCGAGCTCAGCTTCTTCAGACCTGCCCGAATTTCCCGTATTTTCTCATCCGAATTTTCTTTGGCATAATCCTTAAGTAAGTACCAAGCATCCTCTTCTACTCCGCCAACGAGCTCATCCATTTGCATGCTGATGAGCCGCCCTTCCGTTCCAAGCTCATTTACATAACGCTTGATCTCCATCTTGATGCGCAGCACCATTTCAACACGTTGAATAACATGCGCTACTTCCTGCAGAGTAACGAGCTCTTCGAATTCAAGCGCTGAAAGATTCGTAAAGGATTGGCTAAGCACCGCTTTATATTTCTCGAGCGTTTGAATCGCTTGGTTGGCCTTCGTCAAAATAACGCCCATGTCCTTCAGCGAATAACGCAGATTGCCTTGATACAAAGTAATAATATTACGACGCTGCGAGATGGATACAACAAGCTTGCCTGTCTGCTTTGCAACCCGCTCAGCTGTACGATGCCGAATTCCCGTTTCGATCGACGGAATGGAGCTATTTGGGATAAGCTGCGTATTCGCATACAAAATTCGGCGCATATCCTCGCTCAAAATAATAGCTCCGTCCATTTTTGCAAGCTCATACAAATAGTTAGGCGAGAAGTCGCAATTAATGGAGAAACCTCCGTCTACGACTTCCATTACTTCCGGGCTGTAGCCAACAACCAGCAACGCCCCCGTTTTCGCCCGAAGCACATTTTCAAGCCCATCCCGAAAAGGGGTGCCTGGTGCGACTAATTGCAATAATTGATTCATAATTTCAAGCTGTGTAGGTTCCTTCATCATCTGCCCCCCTATCCAAGCGCTGCCTTAAGTGCTTCCGACACTGTAGATACGCCAATAATTTCTATGCCTGCGGGCGGTTTCCACCCTTTTAAACTTTTCTCTGGCATTATGACACGTTTAAAACCTAGTTTCTCTGCTTCCTTCACCCTTTGCTCAGCACGCGATACCGCACGCACTTCTCCCGTCAATCCTACCTCGCCAAAAATAACGTCATACGGCTTCGTTGGCGCATCGCGAAAACTGGAGGCTATGCTGACCGCCGCTGCTAGATCGACTGCCGGCTCGTCAAGCTTAACTCCGCCAGCTACGTTCAAGTAAGCATCCTGTGTTTGTAGAAACATGCCGTTCCGCTTCTCCAACACCGCAATAATGAGTGCCATACGGTTATGGTCGATACCCGTTGACATTCTGCGCGGGGATGGAAAATTAGTTGTGGCCACAAGTGCCTGAAGCTCAACAAGCACAGGCCTTGTGCCTTCCATGCTTGCAACTACGGTTGACCCTGATACACCAAGCGGACGCTCCGATAAAAACAGCTCAGAAGGATTCGAAACCTCTCGCAGTCCATCTTCGCCCATCTCGAAAATGCCAATCTCGTTCGTCGAGCCAAAGCGGTTTTTGACTGCCCTTAAAATTCTGTACGTATGATGGCGCTCCCCTTCAAAATAAAGAACACAATCCACCATATGCTCTAGAAGCCTTGGCCCCGCAATCGCGCCTTCCTTCGTAACATGGCCGACGAGCACCGTCGCAATTCCTTTAATTTTGGCCACTCGCATAAAGTGCGCCGTGCATTCTCTTACCTGCGATACACTCCCGGGAGCCGATTGAACATTTGGATCGTAGACGGTTTGAATGGAGTCAATAACGAGAAAATCCGGCTGGACTGATTCTATGGCATCGTTAATTTGCTCCATATTGGTTTCGCATAATACATAAAGCGATTCCGTCAGCGCACCAAGTCGATCTGCCCTTAGCCTTGTTTGCCGCACGGACTCCTCCCCAGAAATATAGAGCACCTTCAATCCCTTCACCGCAAGCGCATGAGACGTTTGCAGCAACAGCGTTGATTTTCCGATTCCGGGATCTCCGCCAACAAGAATTAGCGAGCCTGGAACAACACCTCCGCCGAGCACTCGATTAAGCTCAAGCATCCTTGTTTCTATACGAGGCTCTTGCCCACTTTCTATATGTATGATGGACTGCGGCTTTTCTTTCGCATGAAACGACGACAATCCGACGCCCTTCGTTTTCACAACGGTTTCTTTCTCTTCCACCATCGAATTCCAAGCGTGGCAGCCGGGACATTTCCCCAGCCATTTTGGCGATTCTGTTCCACATTCCGTACAAACAAATTTTGATTTAATTTTGGCCATTCTGTACTCCTTAAACGTTATGAACCAGCGTAAATGAATGATGCCAGCCCTAGCGATTGTGCTTAAAATCACACTACATAAAGTTTACCATTTTATCCTCCATGTATAAACCCACATTGTTAATGAAAAAAAGGAGATAACCTGCTTATTATTCGTTTCCCACAGCTAAGCTTATCCATTTCACGTCTTTTCATTGTTATCCACAGAATTATGAACAAGTTATCAACATTATCCACAACTCATCAACATATCCCCAAAGCCTTTTTCTATAAATACAACATAAAAAACGCCCTCGTTATCCACAGTGGATAAGAGAGCGAAAGATTAGTCACAACGCAGCATATTTATTAGAGCTCCAAATGATAAATAAATAGAATTAATGCTGCTTAAGCTCAATTCCAGCTTGCCGAGCAACCAAAACGCGATGCGTTGTCAATTGTGAGCCGAGCATCACACTTTCCGTTTGCTGACCTGCCTCGCCCTGTTGTCCCCCGCCTCTATGAGCGTGCGCTTGCCGAAAAGAATCACTGTTCACCCAGCCCTCAAAGGAAGCTTTGGTTTCCCAAGTCGTGCTTACTTTAAGCTCATCATATTCTTCTAAGCCTTCCGTTAACAACACTTCCATGCGCACAAAACCAGGCGATAAATCTATGCCTTTGGAGTTTTGAAATCTACTCGCCACCGTCTCCCCGTGGCCTTTTTTTACTTTTATCGTATTGGTGACAACTATCATCGTTGTTCCTCCATTCTATGTAACGCTATAGTCTTATTATACGATAATGATTATCATTGTCAATTTATTGCATTAATAAAAACTGTCCCGCAAGCAGCTATTCTGATTGCGGGACAGTTTACTATCATGCTTATTTTGTAGTGGATTCTTCTGGCTCTTGTTCGGAAATCGATTTGGTAACGGTTAGACCGCCATCCTTCTCATCGATTGTGAACGTATCGCCTTTTTGGATTTTACCCATCAACAAATCTTCGGACAAACGGTCTTCGATATGTTTTTGGATTGCCCGGCGAAGCGGACGAGCTCCATATTGCGGATCGTAGCCTTCCTTCGCAAGGAAGCTTTTTGCTGCATCCGTCAAGATGAAGTCAACCTCCTGCTCACGCAGACGCTTGCGAAGCTCATCCGACATGAGTGTTACGATTTGAGCAATATGCTCCTCGCCAAGCGAATGGAACACGATGCTTTCATCGATACGGTTCAAGAACTCCGGACGGAAGCTTTTCTTAAGCTCGCCAAGCACTTTATCCTTCATTTGCTGGAAGTCGCGTCCCGCATCCTGTACGGCTGTGAAGCCGAGCGAGGAATTACGCTTGATTTGATCCGCTCCAACGTTAGAAGTCATAATAATCAGTGTGTTGCGGAAATCGACAACGCGGCCTTTGGAATCAGTCAATCGACCATCCTCCAGCACCTGAAGCAATATGTTAAATACTTCAGGGTGAGCTTTCTCAATTTCATCTAATAACACAACGGAATATGGCTTGCGGCGAACTTTCTCGGTTAACTGTCCGCCTTCTTCATAACCTACATAACCAGGAGGCGCTCCGACTAGACGGGATGTCGAATGTTTCTCCATATATTCCGACATGTCGATACGGATAACCGCATTTTCATCTCCGAACATCGCTTCTGCAAGTGCTCTGGCGAGCTCCGTTTTACCAACGCCCGTTGGACCTAAGAAAATGAATGAGCCAATTGGACGCTTCGGATCTTTCAAGCCGGCACGCGCACGACGAATCGCTCTGGATACCGACTTCACGGCATCATCTTGACCAATGATGCGATCATGAAGAATATCTTCCATTTTCAGAAGTCGTTCCGTCTCTTCTTCAGCCAGCTTGCTAACAGGAATACCTGTCCAGCTAGCTACAACCTGAGCAATATCCTCTGGTGTCACTTCAGAATCAGTACGGCCTTGTTTTTCTTTCCACTGGTTTTTGGTAATATCAAGCTCTTCGCGAATTTTTTGCTCCGTATCGCGAAGTGCTGCTGCTTTCTCGAATTCTTGGCTTTGAACCGCTGCATCCTTCTCCTTGCGGATATCTTCCAAACGGTTTTCAAGCTGCTTCAAGTTTGGCGGTACAGTGTAAGAATGCAAGCGTACCTTTGAACCGGCTTCATCAATAAGGTCAATCGCTTTATCTGGCAAGAACCGATCCGGAATGTAACGATCCGATAATTTAACTGCTTGCACGATAGCTTCATCCGTAATTTTCACACGGTGATGAGCTTCATAACGATCGCGTAAGCCGTACAAAATTTGAATCGCTTCTTCTGGAGATGGCTGATCAACCGTTATAGGTTGGAAACGACGCTCAAGCGCTGCATCTTTTTCAATATATTTACGGTATTCATCTAGGGTAGTTGCACCGATACATTGCAGTTCACCGCGTGCTAATGCAGGTTTCAAAATATTAGATGCATCGATTGCACCCTCTGCTCCGCCTGCGCCAATCAACGTATGAAGCTCATCGATGAATAGAATAATATTGCCCGCTTGGCGGATCTCATCCATGATTTTCTTCAGTCTATCTTCAAACTCACCACGATACTTTGTACCTGCTACTACGGAGCCCATATCCAGCGTCATGACACGCTTATCACGCAAAGTTTCGGGAATTTCATTCTCGATAATCTTCTGCGCGAGTCCTTCGGCAATTGCTGTTTTACCGACGCCTGGTTCCCCGATTAGTACTGGATTGTTCTTCGTACGGCGGCTAAGCACTTGAATTACACGCTCAATTTCTTTGCTCCGGCCGATCACAGGATCCAGATTTCCTTCCTTCGCATAAGCAGTTAAATCTCTTGCAAGTCCATCGAGCGTAGGCGTGCTAACATTCGCTGGCGAACCGTGATTGCTTGAGACTGCTTCACTGCTGCCAAGAAGCTGAAGGACTTGTTGACGAGCCTTATTTAGGCTAATGCCAAGATTGTTGAGCACACGTGCCGCAACGCCTTCTCCTTCACGGATGAGACCAAGCAAAATATGCTCTGTGCCAACGTACGTATGTCCAAGCTTTCTTGCTTCATCCATCGAAAGCTCAATTACTTTTTTCGCGCGTGGCGTATAGGCAATGTTGTTGGGCTGCTCTTGACCGCGACCGATCAACGCCTCAACTTCATCTTGGATCTTCTCAAGCCCAAGTCCTAGTCCAATCAATGCTTTAGCCGCTATTCCTTCCCCTTCGCGTATAAGGCCTAGCAAAATATGCTCCGTACCAATATTGTTATGTCCGAGACGAACCGCTTCTTCTTGCGCCAATGCAAGCACCTTCTGTGCTCGCTCCGTGAATCTTCCAAACATCATATTTACGCACCCCCATGGCCTTTTTCACCACGCAATTGCTTGCGTATGAGTTCTGCTCTCCTGAAATCTCTCTGCTCTGGACTCATCTTCTCGTCGAAGGTTTGTTGTAAAAATCCAGGCTGAGTCATGACCAAAAGTTCATTCAACACTTGTGGCGTTACATCTGATAAAATGCCAAGGTCTGCACCAAGCCGCACATCTGACAACCGCTGCGCAGCTTCCTTGGAATCCATAATTGAAGCATATGCTAAAATACCGTATGAGCGCTTCACGCGATCCTCTGTCCTCAGCCGCGACTCATGCATAAGACGTCCCCGTGCCGCTTTCTCATGCTCGATGATTTGCCTTGCAACACCATAAAGATTTTCAATAATTTCATTCTCGGATTGCCCCAGCGTAATTTGGTTAGACACCTGAAATAAATTCCCAAGCGCTTCACTGCCTTCGCCGTACAAGCCTCTTACCGCCAAGCCTACCTGTGTAACAGCTGACAATATCCGATTGATTTGAGACGTTAAAACGAGTGCCGGCAAATGCATCATGACGGATGCCCTTATGCCTGTGCCCACATTCGTTGGACATGTCGTCAAATAACCGCGTTTCTCATCAAATGCATAATCAGCCGACTCTTCAAAAATATCGTCAATTCCGCTGGCCAATGCCCATGCCTCCTGGATTTGGAAACCTGGATACAGACATTGAATGCGCAAATGATCTTCTTCGTTAATCATTATGCTAACTGATTCATTATCGCTTAAAATAACGGCCCCGCATCGCGATTCGTTCGCTAAATTGGGACTGATTAAATGCTTTTCAACAAGCACCCTTTTATCAAGCTCGCTTAAATCTGACAAAATAATGGTCTCAAATGATCCAATTGACTGCAGCTTGCCGCTCTGGCTAACTTCAGTCAGCTGATCCATGACATCCTTAGATTGCTGATTTGTTGCAAGTAATGGAAAAGGCTGATGACGTAAATTTCGGGCTACTCGCACTCTGCTGCTAATGACAATTTCAGATTCAGGACCTGCGTCCTTCATCCATTCGCTGAGTGCATGCTGTGAGAATCGATGCTTAGTCAAGAGGTTCCTTCACTCCTTCTATGCCAGCCTACAGGTCTGCCATTTTGCGCTCTAATTCACGTATTCGATCACGCAGCTCAGCCGCGCTTTCAAATTCCTCTTGATCAATCTTCTCCTGCAGATCCCGCCTCAGCTGTTCAATCTCGCGCTTGCATTGGATTTGCCCGCCTGAGCGCTTAGGTATTTTACCGCTGTGTACGGTGCTGCTGTGAATACGTTTGAGAAGTGGATCAAGCTTACCTTCGAACGACTGATAACAAGAGCTGCAGCCGAATCGACCGATTTTGCTAAACTGTGTATAGGTCAGTCCACATTCCTCGCAGCGCAGCGCTGGTTGCTTGATGCCGGTAATCGTCGACCCGCCAAGCTGTTCGAAATCAAGAAGCCCCGATAGTAAGCTATGAATAGAAAAGCTATTCGGCGCGCCTGGAATGCCTTCGCCCTTCTCACGAGCACAGCTTTCACAAATATGAAATTCGGTCTTCTCGCCATTAATGATTTTTGTGAAATGAAGCGTAGCCGGTTTTTTACCGCAATCTTGGCAAAACAAGCCTGATCCCTCCTCCCGGTATAAACGGTTTGTCATTATTTGACCAACAATGAGATAAGCATGGACCTTAACAACCTTGCCCGAATTTCATCCCTTAGCGGCAGCTTCAATGCAATGGTATCGCGATGCACAGCCGCACGGAGCAGATTTCCCTCGCGCTTAGTGATAAGTCTTGCTTCCTCAAGCTGATAAATAAGCCCTTCCGCTGCACCTTGATCGACACATTCTCCAACCGTTTCTTCGATATGGAATTGAATCGCCTTTAATGCAGGAAGCTCAATCCGTTGTATTCGGATATAGCCTCCGCCGCCGCGCTTACTTTCAACCATGTATCCTTTCTCCATGGTAAATCGAGTACTAATTACATAGTTGATTTGCGACGGTACACAAGAAAATTTGTCAGCCAGGTCATTGCGTTGAATTTCTACTGCGCCCTCTGGACTTTCTTGAAGCATAAGCTTCAAGTACTGTTCGATGAGATCGGAAATGTTACGCAAACCACCAACCTCCCTGAGAAATAACCAATAAAACTAAAGTTGAAACATAGGTATTAATGAGGTCTTGCAATCAAATCAGAATATACACCGAATATTCGGACAACTG